>DPKT01000006.1:11547-12233 GCA_003542385.1 Desulfomicrobium sp. | reverse complement strand
CAGGGCGGCCAGGGGCAGGGCGCTCAGTCCCGGCAGGGTCCAGCCCAGACCCAGGGCCAGGGCCGCCCCGCAGGCCGCTCCGCTGGAGATGCCCAGGGTGAAGGGGTCGGCCAGGGGGTTGCGCAGCAGGCCCTGGAAGACCCCGCCCGAGACGGCCAGGGCCGAGCCGGTCAGAAACGAAAGGATGATGCGGCCCAGGCGGATGTCGCGCACGATGACCAGATCCTGGGTTTCGGGCCCGCCCCGCAGCCAGGCCGCCAGGGCCTCGTGGATGGCCCCGGCAGGCAGGGGATAGGACCCGAAGAACAGGGCCGCGTAGACCGAGAAGGGCACGGCGGCCGCCAGAAGCAGCCAGGCCCGGGTATGACGCGGCCCGGTCATGGTCAGTTCAACCGCTCCACTGCGGCCTGCAGGTGGTCAAGCCAGATGTCCACGAAGGCCGGGATCTCGGCCGTGCCGCGCAGTAACGGCACGCAGGCCACGCCGTCGGCCGCGAGCACGGACTTCCAGGAGTCGTCCCCGTCGCCGGCCATGTCGTTGACGGCGTGGTCGCCGGACACGGCCATGAGGGGCTGGAGCCAGGCTTTCTTGACCTTGTGGGCTTTCACTACGGCGCGCACGTCGTCCAGGGAGGGCGCGCCTTCGACGGTGCCGACCAGGACCAGGGGGTCCAGGCGGCTCAGGGA
>DPKT01000006.1:0-11464 GCA_003542385.1 Desulfomicrobium sp. | reverse complement strand
CCATGACGGCCTTGGCGCAGGCCTCGACGTCGGCCGGTTCGGCCAGAAGCGGCAGGCCCAGGGTCACCTGTTCCATGCCCTTGGGCAGGCCCGAGAACGCCTCGACCGTGCGCTGCAAGGCGTGGAACTCCTCGCCGGGGATGGTTTGCAGGGACTGCACGGCCACATGGGTGAACCCGTCGTCCATCATGCGCGCCAGGGCCATTGCCGGGGAATCGAAGTGCAGCCCCTGGCCGGCCAGCTTCTGGCGCACGATGCGCGACGAGTAGGCCCAGCGCACTTCCAGGCCGGGGAAGCGGGCCTTGGCTTTTGTGTCGATGTTGTCCAGGGCGGCGCGGGCCTCGGGCACCGTGGTGCCGAAGGCGACCAGCAGGATGCCCTTTTTGGCCGCCCGCTCCGCACCATGGCCGGCAAAGGCCTGGGCGCCGAGGAACATAAGTAAAATGACGAGAACGAGTCCGCAAACATGCGAGGCTTTGAACATGCAACCTCCAGGTTTGGCGGGGGAAATGGATGAAAACGGACGCGGGTCCGGGGCGCGGTCCGCAAAACCCCCGTTGCGGACGGCACAGACTGTGGTTGGTCTTCGGACAGGTCTTCCGACTCGTTTCACCGTCCTCGTCCTTCCCAGGATTGCTCCCAGTGGACAGCGCGGAGGATGGCCTTGCTGAAACTCACGGCGGCGGGTCCGCTCCCGATTTGCACGGGATTCCCTTTTACACCCGAAGGTATCCGAAGTGGGGGAAAGGCTAGTCGGGGCCACGGGGGCTGTCAAGGAAAGGGGCGTGCCTGGAGTTTCGCGACGAAGGTTTCGAAAGCCCTCAAGCCGCTTGACATTCCGGCCTGTGAGCGAATAAGTGGTCACAAAATGACTTTTGGTCACTTTGTGACCATTGTCCAATAAAGGGGACGACGTGGCCAGGAAACAGCAGGAAAAATCGCTCCAGACGCAGCGGGAGCTGCTCGAATCCGCCGAAAGGCTTTTCGCGGCCAAGGGGTTCGTGGCCACGACCGTGGCCGAGATCACGGCCGAAGCGGGCTATGCCAAGGGGAATTTCTACCGGCACTGGCAGAGCAAGGACGAGATCATGCTGGAGATCATCGCCATCAAGATGCAGTCCTACCGGGCCATGCGCGACGCGGCCCTGAAGCATGCCGGCAGCCTCGAAGAGGTCATGGAGCGCATCCTCGATTTCCTGGAAACCATGATCGACGACCGCAACTGGTCCTCGGTCTTCCTGGAGTTCACCATCCACGCCTCCCGCAACGCGGAGCTCCGCACCCAGCTCAACCAGTCCCTCTACCGGCTGTCCAACGACATCTTCGAGGATATCGTCGCCCCGTACGTGAAGAGCGGCTACCCGGCCAGCAAGATCGGCGCCCTGAACACGGCCCTGTTCGAGGGCTTTCTGATCCATTCGCTGCTGGGCACGGGCACTATCGACCGCAAGGATTTCCGCCGGGCCGCCATGCGGCTGGCCCTGGCCAACGCCCTGGACACCCAGGAATGAAACGGGCCGGCGCATGGGGCGCGGCCGCACCTGTCACACGGAGGATTTTCGAGATGAGGCTGTCTTTTCGGGTCGCGGCGCTGGTCGCCGCCGTGCTTGTCCTGGGCTTCTCGGGTTCGGCCATGTCCGCCGGGCCGGTCAAACTCTCCTACAGCAACTTCTTCCCGCCGACCCACATCCAGTCGCAGCTGGCCGAACAGTGGTGCCGCGAGGTCGAGGCCCGCACGAACGGGCAGGTCGTCGTCGAATACTACCCGGCCGGCACCCTGACCAAGCCCAAGGATTGCTACGACGGCGTGGTCCAGCGCATCTCCGACATCGGCCTCTCAGCCCTGGGCTACACCAAGGGGCGCTTTCCGGTCTTGTCCGGCGTTGACCTGCCCATGGGCTACACGTCCGGCATCCAGGCCACCAAGCTGGCCAACGCCGTCTTTGAGAAGTTCAAGCCCAAGGAGTTCGACGACGTCCACGTGCTGTACTTCCACGCCCACGGCCCGGGCAAGCTGCACACCGCCGGCAAGCCGGTCAAGAGCATGGACGACCTCAAGGGCATGAAGATCCGCGCCACGGGCAACAGCGCGGCCGTCATCACCGCCCTGGGCGGCAACCCCGTGGCCATGTCCATGCCCGACTCCTACCAGTCCATCCAGAAGGGTGTCGTCAATGGCGGCATCTACCCCGTGGAGACCAACAAGGGCTGGAAGATGGCCGAGGTCGTCGACTACCTGACGGACACCACGGCCGTGGCCTACACCACGACCTTCTTCGTGGTCATCAACAAGGACGTCTGGGCCGGCCTGTCCCCCGAGGTGCAGAAGGCCATGACCGACGTCAGCGTCGAGTGGGTCGGCAAGCACGGCCAGGCCTGGGATGACAGCGACAAGGAAGGGCTGGACTTCTTCCTGGCCCAGCAGGGCAACGCCGTGGTCACCCTGGACCCGGCCGAGGCCGAACGCTGGACCAAGGCCATGGAACCCATCTTCACCGAGTACGAGGCAGAGTGCGCCAAGGCCGGCGCCGACGGCAAGGCCGTGGTCGAGTTCATGCGGGCCAACCTGAAGTAGGCGGGTCGATTATCGATTGACAGGCGGCGATGGTCTGTGTTGTGGCGGCCGCAACCCAGGCCATCGTCGCCTGCATTTTTGCGTAAAGGAGCGTATTTGTGGAAGGAATCGAGAAAATACTGGCCAAGGTCGAAGGCGTCATGCGCGTGGCCGCGTGCCTGAGCCTGATGGCCATGGTCCTGATCACGGTGGCCGATATCAGCGGGCGGCTAAAGCAAAGTCCGATTTTCGGGTCCGAGGAGTTGGTCAGCTTCCTGGCCGTCCTGGCCCTGGGGCTGACCCTGCCGTACGCACACTCGCACCGCTCGCACATCGGCGTGGAAGTTTTCGTGCAGCTCCTGTCGATGCGGGTGCGCCGTCGACTCAAGCTTTTCCGGGAGATCCTCTCGATCCTCTTCTTCGCCATGGTTACGGCCATGATAGGCCTCTATGCCCGGGACAAGCAGCTCTCGGGCGAGGTGTCGATGAATCTGGGACTCCCTGAGCACGTGCTGATCTACGTTCTCGCCGCCTGCTTCGCCGTGACCACCCTGGCCATGATCGTCGATTTCATCCGCTTCCTTGGCCAGTGGAGGCAGTCATGAGTCCGGCCTTCATCGGCTTCATCGGCATCGCGGTCATGCTCGTCCTCTTCTGCACGCGCATGCCCGTGGCCTTCGTCATGGCCGTGGTCGGGTTCGTCGGCTTCTCGGTCCTGACCTCGGTCCAGGGCGGCCTGAACATGGTCAGCCGCAGCATGTACGAGGTCTTTGTCTCCTATGACCTGACGACCATCCCGCTCTTCATCCTCATGGGCCAGCTGGCCTTCAACGCCGGCATCAGCCGCCGCCTCTACTCCACGGCCTACCACTTCTTCGGTCACATCCGCGGCGGCCTGGCCATGGCCACGGTTTCGGCCTGCACGGCCTTCGGCGCGGTCTGCGGGTCGAGCCCGGCCACGGCCGCGACCATGGCCACTGTGGCCATCCCCGAAATGAAGCGCTTTGGCTACCGCGACCGCCTGAGCGCCGGGGCCGTGGCCGCCGGCGGGGGGCTCGGCATGGTCATGCCGCCGAGCGTGGTGCTCATCATCTACGGCGTGCTCACGGAGCAGTCCATCGGCAAGCTCTTCGTCTCGGGCATCCTGCCGGCCTTCATGCTGACGGGCCTCTTCCTGGCGGCCATCGCCATTACCTGCCGCCGCCATCCCGACTACGGGCCGCCGGCCGAACACTTCTCCTGGCCCGAGCGCATCAGGTCCCTTTCGGGCCTGACGGATACCCTCATCGTCTTTGCCGTGGTCCTGACGGGTCTGTTCAAGGGCTGGTTCACGCCCACCGAGGCCGCCTCCGTCGGCGCCTTCAGCGTGCTCGTCCTCGGTCTGGTCCGGCGCCAGCTGAATCTGAAACTCGTCATGAAATCCCTGGAAGAGACCCTGCGGACCTCGGCCATGATCCTCTTCCTCGTGGCCGGGGCCGTGGTCTTCGGCAAGTTCCTGGCCGTGACCCGCATCCCCTTCACCACGGCAAGCTTCATCGGCGGCCTGGAAGTCCCGGCCCTGGCCGTCATGGGGCTCATCGTCCTCATCTACTTCCTCGGCGGCTGTTTCATGGACTCCCTGGCCATGGTCATGCTGACCGTGCCCGTCTTCTACCCCGTGGTCATGGACCTGGGTTACGACCCCATCTGGTTCGGGGTCATCATCGTGCTCATAACGGAAATGGGCGTCATCACGCCGCCCGTGGGCATCAACGTCTACGTGGTCTACGGCGTGACCACGGGCATGAAGCAGAACATCAGCCTGGAGTCCATCTTCCGCGGCATCTATCCATTCCTGCTGGCCACCATGGTCGGCATCGTCATGCTCTTTCTCTTCCCCCAGATCGTGACCTTCCTGCCGTCGCTCATGTAGCCACAAACGACCGGCGGGCGCATCCCCGCTCCTGTCCCTTCGAACTCGCCCGCACCGGGGCCGGAAGACATTCCGGCCCCGGTGCGTTTCAAGCGTGCCAGTAAGGTTTCAACGACGTTTGGTGGGTGCTCCGGCCATCGGGTTCTGAGCCGTGCCGCAACAGTGAAGCCGCGGTAAAGATACAGTAATCGAAAACCCCCGCCGCATAGAGCGACGAGGGTTTCGTGCAGTGAGCCTTCAGCTGGGCTTCAGGTATCGGGCCGGCTGCCTCAGCAGGATTTCCAGCTGATCTCGATCTCCAGCTTGGTCTTGGCTTCGCCGTCCTTTTCCTTCCGTTCCACGCTGTATTCGATCTCCACGTCCTTGGGCACGGCGACCTTCACGGTGCCGTCCTCGGTGGCGAATTCGATCTCGCGGCGGGAGAGTCCCTCGGCGATTTCCTTGAGCAGCACTCCGGCCATGTATGCCAGGCGGGTTTCTTCGATTTCCACGAGCTTCTTCTTGTCGGACATGTCTTCCTCCGTATCGTTGGGGTGATCCAGTTCGAGGTCAGCCAACAAAAGATAGTCCGTTTGGGAAAAAGTCAAGCGTGGCCGCGTGGCGTCACGTTCCCGTCGCTATTCCTTTTCGAGGCCCCGCCTGTATTGGAAGAAGACGTCCTTCATGCTCGTGTAGTGGTCGAAGGACTCTTTCTTGATTTCCTTGTAGGTAGGCAAGGCCGCCGACGCCGCATTGGTCTTGTCATGCCCGATGAGGGCGTATCTGGCGCTGTCGGGCGTGACCAGGGACAGGGGGTTCAGGAACGAGTCCGCCACGGTGCCGAAGATGTCGCGCACCGAGGACGGTCCCATGAGGGGCAGGACGACGTACGTGCCTTCGCCGAGCCCGTAGAAAGCCAGGGTCTGGGAGAAGTCCTCGGGGGAGGACTGCAGGGCCTCCATGTTTCGGGTCACGTTGAACAGGCCGCCAACGCCGAAGACCGTGTTCAGGGCGAATGAGGCCGTCTCCTTGGCCATCTTGTCGAACTTGAACTGCAACAGGGCGTTCACCAGCCTGACGGGGTAGGCCAGGTTGCGGTAGAAGTTGCCGAAGCCGTTGCGGATGTCCTGGGGGAAGAAGCCGGTGTAGAACGTATCGAAGGGCGAGAAGACATAGGTGATGAACCCGTCGTTGAAGGAGAACACGCCCCGGTTGAAGCCCTCGATGGAGTCGGGGTAGGGCTCGCCGTTCCCGTTGTCCTCGTATTCGTCGCCGTTTTGGGCGACCGGCGCCGCAGCGTCGGCGGCCATGGAGGGGGCGGTTTTCTTTCCGGCGCAGCCCTGCAGCATGAACACGGCCAGGGCGACGCACACGAGGATGAGGATGCGCTTACTCATTGGTTTTTTCCTTCAGGATGGCGATGAGTTGATCGGGCGAGTTCTTCTGCAGGATGCTCTGGAACTGCGAACGGTAGTTCTTGACCAGACTGACGTTCTCCACGGACACGTCGTAGACCTTCCAGGAGGCGTCCTTGCGCAGCATGTAGTAGATGACGGGAATGTTCAACTGCGGCGAGGTGATGGTGGTGTGCACCTCGGCCTGAGTGTCGGACTTGATGATCTCCTGGTTGAAGGCCACCACTTCGCCGTTGTAGGCCACTGATTTCTTGAGATAGACGCTCTTGATGAGTTCCAGAAACAGGACCTGGAACTCGTCGCGCTGCTGGGGGGTGAAGGTCCGCCAGTATTGTCCGAGGGAGCGTTTGGACAGTTCCTCGGAGTCGAAGAACCCGTCGACGATGCCCTCGATTTTCTGCATCTGCACGTCACGGGTCGTCTCGTCCTTGTATTCCGGCGAGGTCAGGATTGCGACCACGGCGTCGACGTTGGAGCGGATGTAGCTTGTCGGCGTGTCCATTGCCAGGGCCACGCAGGGCAGCAGAAACAGGAGAAGAAACAGTTTTTTCATTTTTCGACGCTTCCGAATACGTATTTGGAGATCATTTCCTCGATGTCGAGGGCAGCCTGGGTGTCCTGGATCACGCCTCCGGTCTCGAGCATGGCGTCGTCGGCGCCGGGCGTGATGCTGACGTACTTGTCGCCGATGAGGCCGCTGGTCTTGATGGCCGCCACGGAGTCCACGGGGATGCCCACGGCGTTCTGGACCTGCATGGTCACCACGGCCTGGTACAGGGTCTGGTCCAGGGTGATGTCTGCGACCTTGCCCACGGCCACGCCGGATATCTCGACGTTGCTCCCCGGCCGCAAGCCGTTCACGGCCGTGAATTTGGCCGAGACAAGGTACGAGTCGCCGGAGAAGAATGTCGTGTTGGCCAGGGTCATGGCCAGGTACGCCGTACAGCCGAGCCCGATCAGGATGAACAGGCCGATAGAGATGTGCATGGATGAGCTTGAGATTTTCATACGTACTTCTTGGAGGTTGCAAGTGCTTCCTGAACAGCCGTGCAGGCGTTGACACCCCTGGTGGCCAGGGTCCCGCCGATTTCGACCTGCAGTCTGTGCCGGTGGCAGAAGGTTTCGACGCTCAGGGCCCCGAAATAGTCCGCGAGACGCTTCAGGAAGGTCTCAAGGACGGATGTGTCCCTGGTCTTGGCGGCCAGGACGAGAATTTCCTTGGAGAACATCCCGGCGCAGGCTCCCGCCGGCAGGAAGCCCTGCACGTACTTGGCCAGCTGCTTGATGATGGCGTGTGCCAGGAGGTTCCCCTTGTAGTCCATGATGGTCCGCATGCCCACCAGTCGGATGGTGGCCACGGCCAGATGCTCGTCCCGGCCCGATCCGGCGCTGAAATCATCGATCTTGCGGGTCAGGGCCAGTCTGTTGTGCAACCCCGTCAGTTCGTCGATGAGCAGCTCGTGGCCGTGGGTGTAGGGATAGAGCTCCGGGTCGGCCGACTGTTCCAGGGCGATGGGGGAGCCTGAAAAGACGATGTGCCCATCATCCAGGATGTTCACGGTCTGGGCGATGTAAAAGATGTCCGGGATGTCGTGGGTGATGATGACCGCAGTGAAGTTCAGCTTCTCGTAATAGTGGTGGATCATGGAGAAGACGGTCTTCTTGCGGATGGGGTCCAAGCCCGTGGTGGGCTCGTCGAAGAAGATGATCTCCGGCTCCGTGACCAGGGCCCGCGCAAGGGCCACGCGCTTCTGCATGCCCCCCGAGATCTGCTTGGGGTACATGTGGGCCACTTCCTGCAGTTCGAGCTGCTCGATGCGCGCCCTGACCTTGTCCTCGATCTGGCGGCGCTTGAAGACGAACTTCTCCCGCAGGGGCAGGGCGATGTTCTCGAAGACCGTCATGGAGTCGAAAAGGGCGTTGTTCTGGAACATGTAGCTGCAGCGCTTCTTCACGGCCGAGAACTGGCGGCGGTTCATGGTCGAGTAGGCCTGGCCGTCGAAGACGATGTCGCCGCTGTCGGGCTCGATGAGTCCGATGATGTGCTTGACCAGGACGCTCTTGCCCCCGCCGCTCTTGCCGATGATGGCCGTGATCTCGTTGCGCCGGATGTCCAGGGAGGCGTTCTTCAGGATGGTCCTGCCGCCGAAGGCCTTCGTGATGTTGCGCAGTTGGATGAGTGGTGTCTCGCTCATGGGCTCACATCAGGAAGGAGGTTATGACGTAGTCGGCGATGAGGACGTACACGCAGGACTGGACCACTGCCGATGTCGTGGAGTTGCTGACGCCTTCGGCGCCGGCGCTCGACTGGTTCTGGTGGGTGTAGTAGCCGCAGTAGCAGCAGATGGTGATGACGATGAAGGCGAAGACGAAGGACTTGATGAAGCCCCCCGTGACGTCCTCCAGGAGCAGGCTCGACTGGATCTTGCTGAAGTAGATGCCCGAGCGGGTGCTCAGGAGCAGGGACGAGAAGTAGCCGCCCATGATGCCCACGCAGTCGAAGATCGCCGTCAGCAGCGGGAAGCATATCAGGGAGGCGATGACCTTGGGCGTGACGAGGTAGCGTACCGGGTCCACGTCCATGGTGGACAGGGCGTCGATCTGCTCGGAGATGCGCATGATGCCGATCTCGGCGCTGATGCTCGACCCGGCCCGGCCGATGAGCATGATGGCCGTCAGCACCGGCCCCAGTTCGCGCACCAGGGACAGTGCCACGGCCACGCCGAGCATGCCTTCGGCACTGAACTTGATGAGGGTGTAGTAGCCCTGCAGGCCCAGAACCATGCCCGTGAAGAAGGCCACAAGGATGATGATGTTCAGGGATTTGAAGCCGATGAAGTGGATGTTGTAGAGCACCTTGGGCAAAAGCTTGCGCACGTGGATCATGCCGAGGACGGACATCAGGGAGAATACTCCCCACTGTCCCACGTTGCGTACGATGGACAGCGAAGTTGCCCCGATCAGCGCGGGGAAGGCGGATAAGCTTTTCATGAACGCTCTGCGTCTGCCTGCAGCAATTCCGTATAGTGCGCGATGGCTCTGGCCACCGCATCGCTGGTGTTCGGGGCGGTGATGTACGTGTCGTCGCCCAAAAATGAATTTTCGATCTTGAAGGGCACATGCGCCATGTCGAGCATGTCCCTGTCGTTGTGGTCGTTGCCGATGGCGGCGATCAGCGCGTCCTGCATTCCGTGACGGTCGATGATATCCCGCACTCCGGCGGCCTTGGAGACGCCCGCCGCGAAAATCTCGATCCACACGGAGCGGCCGTCCAGGGGCGAGGTGGCCCTGATGACGCTTAAGCCCGCGAACTCCCGGGCGAGGCGTGCATGCAGTCCCTCGTCCGCTGCGTCGACGACAGCCAGAACTTGCGACGCGGTGTCCATGTCCGGGCAGTCGTCCATCTCGCGCCCATGCGCCGCATGCAGGGCCAGCCTGCGCTCGAAGTCCTCGACCGGCTTCAGGCCCCGCCTGTAGGCGAAGCCATGGTTCCTCGGAAAATCGTCATGGACCATGAAGTTCAGTCCGAGCCCGCGTAAAGCCGAACAGATAGCCTGAATTTCGTCCGCCAACAAGCGTGAAGAACGCAGCACCTCCCGCGTCCCCCAGTGCATGACCTGATTTCCCGTGGACAGGACGATGTAGTCGGCAGGAAAGCCGTGCGGCAGGCAGGCTTCGGCCGAGTGCAGGGAGCGTCCCGTGGCGATGACCCGCAGGATCCCGCGGCAGCCGAGGGTCCCGAAGGCTTCGAGGTCCTCGGGGGAGATGCGTCCGTCGCGCAGCAGGGTGCCATCCAGGTCGCTGACGAAGATGCCGCGGTACGGGCTCATATCAGTTCGAAGCTGCTCATGGACACGGGGGCGTTCAGGCTTGGCAGCACCCGCTCCAGGAAAACGCCTTCGCGTTCCGGAAAATTGTGGCCGAATGTCGTTCTGATGGCCATGGACACGAACTGTACGGCCCTGTCCAGGGACAGGGGGAGCGAGTCGCCCTGCAGGAGCGAGCCGCATATCACGCTGGCGAAAATATCTCCAGTCCCTGGGTAACATGCCGGAATATAAGGGCACGCTACTTTCCAGTAGCGGCCGGCCTCGCGGTCGTAGGCCACGACGGAGGTGCCCCTGACGGAGTCTTCGGGCACGCTGGTGATGATGACGCAGCGGGGGCCCAGATTCGAAAGGGCCCGGGTCCAGGCTTTGATCTCGTCCGTGTCGGACGGCGCGGGCAGGGACGACTCGCCCAGCAGCAGGCCCGCTTCGGTGATGTTCGGGGTGATGACGTCGGCCGAGGCGACGAGGCTGCGCATGCCGGCAACCATCCCTTCGGCCATGGTGTCGTAGAGTTTCCCGTCGTCGCCCAGGACCGGGTCGACGATCACCAGCGTGTCAGGGTTTCTGAAGTCGCGGATGAAGTCGCGGACGATGCCGATCTGCTCGACGGAACCCAGGAAGCCGGAGTAGATGGCGGCAAAGGACAGGGACAGCCTGCGCCAGTGCGTGATGATGAGGCGCATGTCGTCCGTCAGGTCGCGGAAATGGAAGTCCGTGAAGCCGCCCGTGTGGGTGGAGAGGATGGCCGTGGGAAGGCTGCAGACCTGTATGCCCATGGCCGACATAATAGGGATCACTGCTGAAAGTGACCCCCCGCCGAATCCGGAGAGATCGTGAATGGCTGCTACGCGCTGGATAACGGAATGCAATGCCGGAGCTCCATGACACGGCATTCAATCCTTCCTGGGGAGACCGATTGAAACCGTCGTTGAAAGTGTGCCGCGAGCAATTGCGCCGAAACGGCCTGCTGTCAACGGGTTTTAGCTGTTCAGGAAATCCAGCAGCCCTTTGCCCGCCTTGAAGAAAGGCATCTTCTTGGGCTTGACCTGCACGGATTCGCCGGTCTTGGGGTTGCGGCCGACGTAGCCTTCGTACTGCTTGATCTTGAAACTGCCGAATCCGCGGATTTCGATCCGATCCCCGCGCAGCAGCGCGTCGCGCATGGAATCGAAGAAACTGTCGACGATGGTCGACGCTTCATCGTTGGAGATTTTGATTTTTTCTGCAAGGGACTGGATAAGTTCGCTTTTGTTCATCTTCTGCTCCGGATTGCGATTCATGGATACTGCGGATCGCGGTGTGGTTTCCCTCATGCCGGCATGTCACATCCCTGCCATCACAACGCTTGCTCTTCGGTCATGTCCGTGACGCGCGCGGCGTTCCTCCGAAAATTGAACCCTTGATAATAAAAACCAAGAACTTTGGGAAGTTATTCTGGACATGTTTGCAAAAAAAAAATTGCATTCGGGCACCGTGCGACCGGACCTGACGGCTTCCAGCCCGGGGAAAGGCAGTCGGAAATGTCACTTGTGTCTGATATTACAGCCGAAAAATAAAAAAGACAACTATCTTCTTGAAAAGACAATCATAAAAATAACGGCCCGGTCTTCGGGCGCGAGGTGCCTCGGAAATGGGGAAAGGGCTAGCGTTTTGCGCGCCGCGAGGATTTTCCGGCGGGTCTTTGCGCCTTCGCTGCCCGCTCGCCCGGTTTCGGGCGCGGGCAGGCGGATCGGCAGGCCGCGGGACGGAGAGGCCGGTGTGGCTTGGCGGTCTG
>DPKT01000249.1:1758-2502 GCA_003542385.1 Desulfomicrobium sp. | reverse complement strand
ACGACTCGGCCGTCCCGCGCAACCTGCTCCTTCTTCGCCACGCGGCGGGCAGCGACGCGGGACTCTCCCTCATCCGGCCGGGCGCGGACGTCGTGCCGGCGGCCATTGCGAGGATCGGCACATGATGACGATGGACTTCTTTCTGGGCATCATCCGGATCATCCTCATCTTTTCCGTCATCATGGGGCTCGTGGCCTACATGACCCTGATGGAGAGGCGCTTTCTGGGCTTCTTCCAGCTGCGGCTGGGCCCCAACCGCGTGGGCCCCGGGGGGCTCCTTCAGCCGATCGCCGACGGGATCAAGCTCTTCTTCAAGGAGGACATGACCGTCTCCCACGCGGACCGCTTCTGGTTCCTCCTGGCGCCGGCCATTTCGCTTGTGTCGGTGCTCGCCTGCTTTGCCGTCGTGCCCGCCTCGGCGANNATCGTCGTGGCGGACATGCCCGTGGCCGTCCTCTATCTGCTGGCCTTCTCGTCCACGGGGACCTACGGCATCCTGCTGGCGGGCTGGTCGTCGAACAACAAGTACTCGCTGCTGGGCGGGCTGCGGGCCGCCGCCCAGATGATCAGCTACGAGATCCCCCTGGCCCTCTCCATCGTCGGGGTGCTGATCCTTGCCGGCTCCATGAGCCTCGTCGGGATCGTGAAGGCCCAGGAGGGGCTCTGGTTCATCGTCAAACAGCCCCTGGGGTTCGTCCTTTTCCTGATCTGCATCTCGGCGGAGACGAACCGCACGCCCTTCGA
>DPKT01000249.1:0-1715 GCA_003542385.1 Desulfomicrobium sp. | reverse complement strand
TCTTCTACATGGCCGAGTACGCCCACATCCTGCTGGCCTCGTGCCTGGTGAGCCTCTTCTTCCTGGGCGGCTGGAACGGCCCGCTGCTGCCGGCCCCCCTGTGGCTGCTGATCAAGGTGTTTATCGTCTTTGCGCTGTTCATCTGGGTGCGGGCCACCTTCCCCCGCATCCGCTACGACCAGCTGATGAGCATTTCCTGGAAGGCGCTCCTGCCGCTTGCCTTCCTGAACCTGATGGCGACAGCGGTGCTGACCGTAACCCTCGCGTAAGGAGTTCTCATGAGCAAGGCCCTGCTGAAGGGTTTGGCCCTCACCCTGAAGACGTTTTTCCGCCGGCCCGTCACGGTGCAGTACCCCGACGAGAAACGGCCCGTGCCGGAGCGCTTCCGCGGACGTCCGGCGCTGCTTGCCCGCGAGGACGGAACGCCCCGCTGCGTGGCCTGCGGGCTGTGCGAAAAGATCTGCCCGAGCCTCTGCATCACCGTCTCTGCCGAAACGGGCCCCGACGGCGTCCGGGTGCTTGCCCGCTACAGCCTCGATCTCAATCGCTGCTCCTTCTGCGGGCTCTGCGTCGAGGCCTGTCCCGTGGAGGCCATCGCCATGGGCGCCGAGTATGAACTGGCCGCTTTCGGCCGCGGGCCCCTTGTCTTCACCACAGGGAGGCTCCTGGCCGCGCCGGCCCGAAACGGGGAGGAGCGGCCATGATCGAAACGATCCTCTTCTGGGTCCTTGCCCTTGCGGCCGTCTCGTCGGCATTGTGCGTCGTGGCCCTGCGAAACCCCGTCAACAGCGTCATGGCGCTGCTTGCGGCCATGCTGGCCACGGCGGGCCTCTACGCCCTCATGGGGGCAACCGTGGTGGCCCTCTTCCAGGTCATCATTTACATCGGCGCGGTCCTCGTTCTGTTCCTGTTCGTCGTCATGCTCCTGAATCTCAAGGGGCCTGTCCCGGACATGCCCCGTAACCCCGCCGCGGTCGCGACGAGCGCCGCTGCTGTCGGGCTGACGGCGGGGATGGCATGGCTCGGCTGGAAGGCCGTCAACCTCTCGATCCCGGCCGGTCCGGGCGGCGGGCTTCGTCCCGAACCCGGGTTGGCTGAAATCGCGGTGGAGCTCTTCAGCCGTCACCTGCTCGTCTTCGAGCTGACCTCCGTGCTGCTCCTGGCCGCCGCCGTCGGCGCCGTCCTCGTCACGAGAAAGGAAAAGGATCCCTCATGAGCCTGGAACACGTCGTCGGACTGGGAATCGTTCTCTTCGCCATCGGGGCTGCGGGGTTCTTTCTCCGCTCGAACACCGTCGTGCTGCTTCTGTGCATCGAGGTCATGCTCAACGCCGTCAACCTCATCCTGGCGGGCTTTTCCCGATACCTCCACGGCGCGGAGGGGCAGGTCTACATTTTCATGATCATGACGGTGGCCGCCGCGGAGGCCGCCGTGGGGCTTGCCATCATCGTGGCCCTCTACCGGCTCCTCAAGACCCTGGACATGAGCCGGATCAACTTCCTGAAAGGCTGATCGTCATGCTGTCCGAATCCATCTGGATCCTCCCTGCCCTGCCCGCCCTGGGGGCCCTCGCAAACGGGCTTCTCGGCGCGGGGTGGCGTGAAAAAGGCATCGCCGCCGTCGCCGTCGGCTCCGTGGGCCTCGCCCTGGCGGCGGCTCTCGCCCTGCTGGCGGACATGCTCAGCCTGCCCGAGGGCGACAGGACCTTCTCCATC
>DPKT01000290.1 GCA_003542385.1 Desulfomicrobium sp. | reverse complement strand
CGCCCGAGAGCTGGGAGGGGTAGTGCCCGGCGCGGTGCCCAAGGCCCACCTGCTCCAGGGCCTCCAGGGCCAGCCGCCTGGCCTCGGGGTGGTGGGCGAACTCCAGGGGCAGGGACGCGTTTTCCAGGGCCGTCATGGTCGGGATGAGATGGAAGGCCTGAAAGACGATGCCCAGGTTCTCGCGCCGGAAGCGCGCCAGCTCGTCCTCGCCCATGGCCGTGAGGTCCTTCCCGGCCATGCGCACCGCGCCCGAGGACGGCCGCTCCAGGCCGGCCATGAGCATGAGCATGGTCGTCTTGCCCGAACCCGACGGCCCGACCACGGCCAGGGTCTCGCCCTGCCCCACTGTCAGGCTGACCCCGTTCAGGATGTTGACCGGCCCCGAGCCGGCGGTTAGCGTCAGGTGGACATCCTCAAGCACAACCGAGGGAACATTCATGCCATCCAAACTCATTCGACATATCCTCATGGCCGCGCTGCTGCTCGCCTGCCCGGCCGGGTTCGTTCACGGAGATACGACAATGCACATTCTCGCCTTCGGCGACAGCCTCACGGCGGGCTACGGCCTGCCCGCCGACCAATCCTTTGCCGCCCAGCTGGAACGGCGCCTGCGCGACATGGGCCGCGACGTGCGCGTGACCAACCCGGGCGTGTCCGGCGACACCACGGCCCGCGGCCTGGCGCGGCTGGCCTGGTCTCTGGAGGACAAACCCCACCTCGTGGTGCTTGAACTCGGGGCCAACGACGGATTGCGCGGCCTGGACCCCGTACGCATGCGCGACAACCTCGACGCCATGATCCGGCAGTGCCTGGAGGCCGGGGCCAGGGTCATTCTGGCCGGGATGCGCGCTCCGGTCAATTGGGGACTCGAATATCGCAACCGGTTCGACGACGTTTTCCCCGAACTGGCCGACGAACACGACCTGACCCTCTACCCGTTCTTCCTGGAAGGCGTGGTCCGCGACCCGTCCCTGGTCCTGGACGACGGCCTGCACCCCAACGCCGCCGGCGTGGCGCGCATCGTCGAAGGCATCCTGCCGCTGGTCCTCGAAGAGCTGGACGCGCTGGAGAAGGCGTCATGAAAACGCCGTCCTCACCCCATGACGGAGGGCCGCGGATATGACGGCGTTTCCCTTCCTGCTGCTGGCGATCCTGGCCGGAATGTGGTATCTTTCCACAAAAATCATGAAAGTCACCGTCGACGCCCTGGCCTCCCCCAAGGAACGCATGGTTCCCCGCTCCCATGTCCCGGCCGATCAGGACATGCGCCAGCCCCTGCGCGAGGCATCGGACTGGGCCGCGGACAATGGCTTCGCCGAGGACGTCATGTTCGACTTCCGCATCGCCGACAGGGACCAGTCCCTGTTCTGCAAGACCTGGAAAAACGCCGCCGAAAAGACCTATCTGGTCTTCTACCACGGCCTGGGCAAGCATTTCCTCGAACTGGTGACCATCTACGACGACAAGACCGGCGTGACCACGACCAACGCCCCCGACGCCCACACCCTGCCCACGGTGCCCGGCGCCTTCGTGCAGGCCTTCCCGGGTTTGACGCTGCCGCAGCTCCTGGAGGCCCACCACACGGGGCGCGCGACGCTGGAACGCCGCACGGGCCTCGAACCCCAGAACAGGCCCGAGGAGACCATGGAACTCATCTGCGCCGCCCTGGAACGGCAGGCGCGTTACGTCCGGTCCATCCCGGGCTGGCAGTGGAAGGGGTTGTGGTGGATCACGGTGCGCAAGCGGAGCATGATCGGCAAGGACGTGGGCTGGCAGCTGGACCAGTTCGGGGTGCACGAACCGCCGGAGGGCCTGCAATGACCCGGCGGACGGCGCTCCTCGCCCTCTTCGCCCTGTTGGGCAGCCTCCTCCCGACCACGGTCGCGGCCGACAATTCCACCGAACTGCACGTGGTCTATCTCGAACGCCCGCCCTACTACTGGACCGAGAACGGCCATCCCCGCGGCTTCCTGCTCGGCCTGACCAGGCAAATCCTCGACCGGGCCGGGATTCCGGCGTCCTTCAGCCAGCACCCCCCGAACCGGATCATGGAAGAGATCCGCAGCGACCGGGAACCCACGTGCTCCATCGGCTGGTTCAAGACGCCCGAACGCGAAACCTTCGCCAGGTTCAGCCTGCCCATCTACCGCGACCAGCCCCCGGTTCTGCTGACCACAACCGACAAGGCGCACCTGTTCAGCCGCCACAAGACCCTGCGGGAAGTCTTCGCCGCCCCCTCCCTGGTCATGGCCCAGGTGGCCTCGTTCTCCTACGGCGAGACCATCGACCGCTTGCAGAAGGAGATCCTGGTCCGCAGCCTGACCGTCTCTTCCTCCCAGAAAGTCCTGCCGAAGCTGATCCTGCAGGGACGCGCCAGCTACATGATCGTGGCCCCCGAGGAAGTCCCGACCCTGCTGCGGCTGGCCGAGGTCGACGCCAATCGTTTCACTGTCCTGGCCATGGAGGACATCCCGGCCGGCGACCTGCGCTATCTGATCTTCAGCGAGGCCGTGCCTGAAAGCGCCCGTGAGCGCATCGACGCAGCCATCGCCGACCTGACCGACCAGGGCGCCCTGCTCAACCCCAAGCCCTGACCATGACCCTCGCCCCCCTGCGCTACGACCCGCCGACACAGCCGCGGCTGGTCATCATCCACGAGGACCGCGACATGGTGGTCCTCAACAAGCCCGGCGGCCTGCTGTCCGTGCCCGGCCGCACCCCGGAGCTCCTCGACTCGGCCCTGACCCGGGTGCGCGAAACGCACCCAGGTGCCCAGGCCGTGCACCGCCTGGACCTGGGCACCTCCGGCGTCCTCGTCGTGGCCACGCGGCGCAAGGCCGAGTCCGAACTGCGGCGGCAGTTCCAGGAGCGTCTGACGCGCAAGGTCTACCTGGCGCGGGTCGAGGGCTCCGTAGACCAGGACGAGGGCGTGGTGGACCTGCCGCTGGTCTGCGACTGGCCAAACCGCCCGCGGCAGATGGTCTGCCGTGCGACCGGCAAGCCGGCCCTGACGGAATACCGCGTGCTCGAACGCGACGGGCGCACCACCCTGGTCCTGCTTTTGCCGCACACCGGGCGCTCGCACCAGCTGCGGGTGCACATGGCCAGCCTCGGCCACGCCATCGTCGGCGACAACCTCTACGGCCCG
>DPKT01000238.1 GCA_003542385.1 Desulfomicrobium sp. | reverse complement strand
CCTTCTCGATGGCCGCGAAGTCGCCGGTGAAGTGGAGGTTGATGTCCTCCATGGGCAGAAGCTGCGAATACCCGCCGCCCGTGGCGCCGCCCTTGATGCCGAAGACCGGGCCCAGGGATGGCTCCCGCAGCACGACCATGGATTTTTTGCCGATACGGTTCAGACCGTCGGAGAGTCCGATGGACACCGTGGTTTTGCCTTCGCCGGCGGGCGTGGGCGTGATGGCCGAGACCAGGATGAGCTTGCCGTACTTGCACTGGTCCTTTTCGGCCAGGTGCAGGGGCAGCTTGGCCTTGTGCTTGCCGTAGGGTTCGAGTTGGTCGTAGCTCAGGTCGAGCTTGGCCGCGATGTCGCGGATATGCAGCATCTTGGCCTGCTGGGCGATGGAGATGTCGGTCTTTGGGGTTGCGGGCATGGCGCTCTCCTGTCTTATTCGTGATCGGGGCAGAAGGGGCAGAGGCACTGTTCGAGTTCGAGTTCGTAGCCGAAGCGTTCGCGCACGGTCCGGCGGCACAGTTCGACCAGTTCGAGGACGTCCTGGCACGTGGCGTCGCCGACGTTGACGATGAAGCCGGCGTGCTTCTCCGAAACCTGGGCCCCGCCCACGCGGGCGCCCTTGAGGCCGGCCCGGTCAATGAGCTCCGAGGCGTAGGCCCCTTCGGGACGTTTGAAGACGCTGCCGGCGGACGGGAATTCCAGGGGCTGCTTTTCCCTGCGTCTGGCCAGGATTTCCTTGCGTCTGGCCAGCAGGGGTTCGGGGTCGCCTTCGGGCAGGCTCCAGGTTCCGGCCAGGATGACGGTGTCGCGCAGGGCCAGAGCCCGCCTGTAGCCGAAGCCGCATTCGGCCTTGGGGATTTCGACCACGCGGCTGTCCCGGGTCAGGACCGTGACGCTGTGCAGGTGGTCGGAGATTTCCTGGCCGTAGGCCCCGGCGTTCATGAACAGCGCGCCGCCCAGGGTGCCGGGGATGCCCGAGAGGCATTCGACGCCGCCAAGGCCTTCCCGCAGGCTCTCCAGGACCCAGGCGTCCATGACCTTGCCGGCCTCGGCGAAGACGGTGCCGCCTTGGCGCGAGGTGGCCGTCATCTCGCTCGTGGAGATGACGGGCATGCGGATTTCGCCGTCGGGGAAGAGGGTGTTGGCTCCGCCGCCGTGAATCCAGAACGGGCGTCCCTGGGCGCGGTGCAGGCGGACGATTTCGGCCATCTCGTCGATGCTTTCGGGGAAATAGAGGTCCCGGGCCACGCCGCCGATGCGGTAGGTGCAGTAATTTTTGAGGGGTATGTCGCGAAGGTGTTTCATGATTCCTCCAACGTACTCCCGCAGCCGGGAAGGTGCAATATTGCGGTGCGCGCGTCGAGAATGTAGGGGTTGGGCTGAAGCTGGCCACGCAGGGCATGCCGGACGCGCTGCCGCGGAATCGAGGAGCCTGGCATGCGGTCGGGCGGCCGCGAAACATCAACCCGTATCACCAGAGAAAACATGAAACTTTCCGCAAAATCCAGATACGCGTCCCGCATCCTCCTTGATCTGGCCCTGCACAACGAAGGCGTCCCGCACCGCGTCAACGACATCTCCGAGCGTACGGGCATCACCGTCCCGTTCATCGAGCAGATCATAAAGCCCCTCAAGCACGCGGGCATGGTCGCGAGCAAGCGCGGCGCCGCGGGGGGGCATCAGCTGAACAGATCCGCCAAAGACATTACCCTCGGCGACATCGTGCGCGTCATGGAGGGCTCGGTGGAGCTTTCGGCCTGCCTGAGCGACCCGAAGCTTTGCGGAAGGACCGAGAACTGCCTGACCAGGGCGGCCTGGCAGCGGGCCACGGACGCCATGCTGCGCGAGCTGGACACCATAACCCTGGCCGAGCTGGCCAAGGGGGCGCCCAACTGCTGCCAGCTGGCCGAAGATTATTTCGATCGCAACCAACCCCTTTGACAAAGGTTTTTTCCCCTGTCAGGGAGGAATCCCGTGCCCGGGCGCGGGATTTTTCGTATCCGGAGGAGTCATGAACATCCCGTCAGGTTTCCGCTTTTCCACCGCCCAGTGCGGTTTCAAACGTCCGGGCCGCGCTGATCTGGCCCTCGTGGTCAGCGATGCGCCGGCCGCGGCCGCAGGCGTCTTCACCACCAACCGCTTCCAGGCCGCCCCGGTCCTGGTGGCCCGGGAGATCCTGGCCGCTTCGCCGGCCGGCATCCGCGCCCTGGTCGTCAACTCCGGCCAGGCCAACGCCTGCACCGGCCAGGAAGGCATCGACAAATGCCGGGCAACCCTTGAGCTGCTGGGCGCCCTGGGGCTCAGGCCCGAAGAGGTCCTGCCCGCCTCCACCGGGGTCATCGGCGACCAGCTGAAGATGGACCTCTGGGAGCAGGGCGTGCCGTCCCTGCGCGACAATCTCGGCCGCGTGGGCCTCGTCGATGTGGCCAGGGCCGTCATGACCACGGACACCTTCCCCAAGATTGCCGCCCGGGAGGTTTCACTGGGCTCCGGCGCCGTGCGCCTAGCCGGCTTCTGCAAGGGCGCCGGCATGATCTGCCCCAACATGGCCACCATGCTCGGCTTCATCCTCTGCGACGCGGGCGTTGACCCGGCCTGGTGGCAGGCGGCCCTGAAGCGCTGCGTGGACAGGAGTTTCAACGCCATCACCGTGGACGGGGACACGAGCACCAACGACTGCGTGCTGGCCCTGGCCAACGGCGCGGCCGCGCCGGCCGCAGGGGCCGATCTGCAGATCCTTGAAGAGGCCCTGCTCGAAATCTGCCAGGATCTGGCCTACATGATCGTGCAGGACG
>DPKT01000337.1 GCA_003542385.1 Desulfomicrobium sp. | reverse complement strand
CGACGGCGACACGGTCATGACCCACTGCAACGCCGGGGCCCTGGCCACGGCCGGGTACGGCACGGCCCTGGGCGTCATCCGCGGCGCCGTGGACATGGGCAAGCGGATTTCCGTCATCGCCAACGAGACCCGGCCCTTCCTGCAGGGCGCCCGCCTGACGGCCTACGAGCTGCACAAGGACGGCATCCCCGTGACCGTGGCCTGCGACAACGCCTGTTCGCTGCTGATGAAGCGCGGGCTGGTGCAGAAGGTCGTGGTCGGGGCCGACCGCATCGTGGCCAACGGCGACGTTGCCAACAAGATCGGAACGTCCGGCGTGGCCATCCTGGCCCGGCACTACGGCATCCCCTTCTACGTGGCCGCGCCCAGCTCCACCTTCGACCTGGCCACGCCCGAGGGCTCCCTCATCCCCATCGAGGACCGCACGCCCCTGGAAGTGACCCACGTCGGGGCCACCCAGATCACGCCCGACGGGGTCCCGGTTTTCAACTACGCTTTCGACGTCACGGATCACTCCCTGATCACGGGCATCATCACCGAGCGCGGGGTGCTTTCTCCGCCATACACATCGAGTATCGCCGAGATCATCGGCCAGGAACGCAGACCATGAACCAGCATCTTCCCATGGTGGCCCTCATCGGGCGTCCCAACGTGGGCAAATCCACCCTTTTCAACCGCCTCATCAAGAAGCGGGTCTCCATCACCCACGACATGGCCGGTGTGACCAGGGACAGCATCTTCAGCGAGGTGCGCGGCGAAACGCGCACCTACATGCTCATCGACACGGGCGGACTTGTTCCCGACTCCAGCGACGAGATCGAGATCAGCATCTTCGAGCAGGCCCGGGAGGCCATGGCCGGGGCGGATCTGATCCTGTTCATCGTCGACGGCCGCGCCGGGCTGCATCCCCAGGATGAGCAGGTCGGGCAGTATCTGCGCCAAAGCGGCAAGGAAGTGCGCGTCATCATCAACAAGGTCGACGGCCCCGAACAGGAGGAGACCCTGGCGGCGGATTTCTACGCCCTGGGTTTTCCCCTTCAGTGCGTGTCCGCGGCCCACGGTTTCGGCATGGGCGATCTGCGCGACATGATCGAGACGGCGCTGCCGAAGGACCAGTGCGAGGGAGTGGAGCAGCCTCAGGGCGGTCTCAAGATCGCCCTGCTGGGTCGGCCCAACGCGGGCAAGTCCTCGACCATCAACGCGCTGTTGGGCAGGAAGCGGCTCATGGTCAGCGCCGAGGCCGGGACCACCCGCGACTGCGTGGACGTGACCGTGCATCGCGGCGGCAAGACCTACACCTTCGTCGACACCGCCGGGGTGCGCCGCAAGTCCAAGGTCACCGATTCCCTGGAATACTTCAGCGTCGTGCACTCCATGCAGGCCGCCAAGCAGGCCGACGTGGTCGTGCTGGTGCTCGACGTCATGGACGGCGTGGTCGGGCAGGACAAGCGGCTGTTGTCCTTTCTGGACACGGAGAAGATCCCCTTCGTCATCGTGGTCAACAAGATCGACCTCCTGACCAAGGACCAGCTTGCCAAGACCAAGAAGGACCTGGTGGACCAGTTCGCCTTCTGCGGCCATGTGCCCGTGCTCTATTCGTCGTCGGTGTCCATGGCGGGCCTGGGCGGGCTCCTGCCGCTGGTCGAGAAGCTCTGGGAGCAGTGCGGCCAGCGCGTGACCACGGGCGAACTGAACCGCCTGGTCAAGATGGTCACCGAGCGGCACCAGCCGCCGGTCATGGGCGGGCGGCGCGGCAAGATCTACTACATGACCCAGGCCGACTCCCGGCCGCCGACCTTCGTCTTCTTCGTCAACGACGAGAAGCTCTTCGGCGGCAGCTACGTGCGCTACCTGGAGAACCAGCTGCGCAAGGTCTTCCGCATGGACAAGACGCCCATCCGCATGATCTTCCGCTCCAGCCACGACAAGGATTCGTAAGGTCCTGCGGCCTCGGGGGGGCTCCCTTGACCGGGGCCTGCGCCTTGACCTAGTGTTCCGCGACGCTCGGGGCCGCGCGCCCCGCCGCGCCACAACGACGCCCACCGCGAGGAGGATTCCATGGTTCAGAAAGCAGACAAGATTTGGTTCGACGGCAAACTCGTGCCCTGGGACGAAGCCCAGGTCCACGTTCTGACCCACACCCTGCACTACGGCGTGGGCGTGTTCGAGGGCATCCGCTGCTACGCCTGCACCGACGGCGGCTCGGCCGTGTTCCGGCTGCAGGAGCACGTGGAGCGCCTCTTCCTGTCGGCCAAGATCAACGAGATGGTCATCCCCTTCACCCAGGACCAGATCAGCGCGGCCATCATCGAGACCCTCAAGGTCAACAGGCTGGCCGAGGGCTACATCCGGCCCCTGACCTTCATCGGCGCGGGCGTCATGGGCGTCTACCCGGGCGACAACCCCATCCAGACCATCATCGCCACCTGGCCCTGGGGCGCGTACCTCGGCGCCGAGGCCCTGGAGAAGGGCATCCGCGTCAAGACCTCGTCCTTCACGCGCCACCACGTCAACGTCATGATGACCAAGGCCAAGACCTGCGGCAACTACGTCAACTCCGTGCTGGCCAAGCGCGAGGCCTTGGCCGACGGCTACAACGAGGCCCTCATGCTCGACGCCGAGGGCTACGTGTCCGAGGCCACGGGCGAGAACATCTTCATCGTGCGCAAGGGCGTCATCAAGACCTCGCCGCTGGGCTCCATCCTCTCGGGCATCACCCGCGAGTCCGTCATGATCCTGGCCGAGGACCTGGGCTACACCGTGGTCGAGGACCGCTTCACCCGCGACGAGCTGTACTGCGCCGACGAGGCCTTCTTCACCGGCACCGCGGCCGAGATCACGCCCATCCGCGAGGTGGACCGCCG
>DPKT01000315.1 GCA_003542385.1 Desulfomicrobium sp. | reverse complement strand
CCTGAGCAGCCCGGCCGACTCGCCGGCCAGGGGCAGGCCCACCGGGCGTCCGAAGCCGAGGGCCTGAAGGTACCGGCTGTATTTCTCCGCCCCCATGGCCAGCCCGATCTTGGCCGACCCGATGTTGCTGGAGTAGCGGACGATCTCGTTCACGGTCAGGTTCTCGTACTTGTGCGTGTCCTTGATGCGGCGTCCCTTGACGCTCCACTTGCCGTTCTCGCAGTAGTACTTGGTGGAGGGCTGGCAGACCTTTTCCTGCAGCGCCGCCGCGACCATGACGGGCTTCATGGTCGACCCGGGCTCGAATATGTCCACGGCGATGCGGTTCTTCCATTCGCCGCTGACCTTCTGCACCGAGTTGGGGTTGAAAAGCGGATAGTGCACCCAGGCCAGAATATCGCCCGTGGGCACGTCGACCACCAGGGCCATGCCGGTCTTGCCCTTGGCCCTGGCCACGCTGCGCGCCAGGGCGTCCTCGGTGGCCAACTGCACCTGGCTGTCGATGGTCAGACGCAGATTCTGCCCGTCGAAAGAAGCCCTGTCCTCCCCGTCGATCGAGGACAGCCGGTTGCCGGCGGCGTCGCGCTGGACCGTGTACTTGGTCGAGGACGGGGCGAGATGGTCGTTGAAGGCCTTCTCCAACCCCTCGATGCCCTTGCCGTCCATGTTCACGAAACCGAGCAGCTGCCCGGCCATGTGCCCCTGCGGGTACTGGCGGGAATTCTCGGCCTCGAGATACACCCCGGGCAGGGCCTCCTCGCGGACCGCCGAGGCCTGCGCGTCGCTGATCTTCCTGGCCACCCACACGAAGCGCTTCTTGGTCTTGAGCTGCCCGGCCACGTCGCCGGGGTTCAGGCCGAGAATCTTGCCCAGGCGCTGGGACACCGCCCAGACGTCGCCGACCTCGTTCGGCCGCACGTAGACCGACGGGCTGGCGATGGACTTGGCCAGCAGCAGCCCGTTTCGGTCGAAAATCTCGCCGCGCTTGCCGGACACCGTCTCCGAGGCCCAGTACTGCCGGTTGGCCATCTTGGCGTATTCGGGACCCTTGACCACCTGCACGTGGTAGGCGCGCGCCCAGAGCCCCATGAGGGCCGAAGCGAAAAGAACCCCGGCAAAGATGATCTTGCCGCGGCTCCAGTCCCTGGGTGGTTTGCTTCCTGTCTTGGCCACGATTGCCTCGCCTACTCCTGCAAGGTGCGGATCTGGTCGCGATGCGGCGGACGCAGCCCGGCCCCTTCGGCCCTGGCGCGCAGCGTCGGCGGCGCGAGCAGGTACTGGCGCTCCACCTGCAGCTTCGAATGCTGATCCCGCTTTTCCTGAAGATCACGTTCCAGGGTCTTGAGCTCGTAGGACAGGTCGACTCTCTCGATGTTGACCCAGACGAGCCCCAAACCCAGAACGATGGTCGTCACAAACACGAGCCCCAAGCCCAGAAACCCCGAGCCCAGGCCCTTCACTCCCCACCCCCTGCGATGCGCTCCGCCACGCGCAACTTGGCGCTGCGGCTGCGGCTGTTGACCCGCATCTCCTCCTGGCCCGGCAGCAGGGGCTTGCGGAAAGGCAGGCGGAGCCTCTTCTCGTGACCGCACGTGCATACGGGGTACTCCCGCGGACACAGGCAGCCCGTGCTCTCCGTGCGGAAAGCGCGCTTCACGATGCGGTCCTCCAGGGAGTGGAAGGATATGACGCAGATGCGCGCGCCGGGGCGCAGGTGATCAACGATGCGCGCCAGAAAATTCTCGACCTCTTTCAGTTCCTGGTTGACTTCCAGCCGCAGGGCCTGGAACGTCTTGGTCGCGGGGTGGTTGCGGGCCAGGGCGCGGCGCTTGGCCGGGTAGGCGGCGGCCACGATGCGGGCAAGCTCCAGGGTGGTCTCGATGGGGGCCTTTTCCCGGGTCTCGACGATGGCGCGTGCGATGCGCCCGGCCATGGGCTCCTCGCCGTAGTCCCACAGGAGCTGGCGCAGACGTTCGAAGGAGGCGCCGTTGACGATGTTCGAAGCGGGCTCACCGCCTGACCCCGGATCCATGCGCATGTCAAGAGGCCCGTCGTGCAGGAAGGAAAAACCCCGCTCCGGGCTGTCGAGCTGCAGGGACGAAACCCCGAGATCGGCCACGACCCCGTCCAGAAGGTCCCAACCGATCTCCCGCAACGCGCCGGAAAAATTCTGGAACGACGTGTGCGCCAGCTGCACGTTCTCCCCGTAGCGGGCGAGCCGCTCACCGGCCTTACGCAGGGCCTGCATGTCGCGATCCAGGCCAAGGAGGTGGGCCTGACCGCCGGTCAGCTCCATGAGCCGCGCGGCGTGCCCGCCAAGGCCCAGGGTGGCGTCCATGTAGTAGCCGCCCGGCTTGGGTTCGAGCCAGTGCATGACCTCGTCGATCATGACCGGGATGTGTTCGGAGTATGCGTCCATGGCCCCTTCGGATCAGAACCGGAGTTCGAAGCCGTTGCCGGCCAGATCGTCCATGACCTGGTCGAAATTCTCCTGCATGGCCGTGCGCTGCGCCTCGAACCGTTCCAGATCCCAGATCTCGAACTTGCGGCCCACGCCGGCCAGGACGATGTCCTTCTGGAGTCCGGCGTAGTTGCGCAGATGAGGCGGGATGAGGACGCGCCCCTGCTTGTCCAGGGTCACCTCGGCCGCTCCGGAGATGAAGAACCGGTGGAAGTCCCGCACGCGACGGTCGGCCATGTTCAGCTTGGAAAAACTCTGCTCGATCTGCTCCCACTCGGGCAGGGGGTAGGCGGCCACGCAGTCGTCGAAATTCGTCAGGATGAGCTTGCCCTCGGGCGACTGGGCGAACACCTCGTCACGGAACTCCGGGGGAAGCATGAGCCGCCCCTTCGGGTCCTGCGAACGATGTGAATGCCCTCTGAACATGTTTTTCCCTCACCCTTTCCCACTTTTTACCACTTTTTACCACTTTTTACCACTCTTACTCACGCACCTCCCGGCGAGTCAAGCCATTCCACCACTTTTACTCAAGGTGGACGCGAAAAAAAATGCGCCTCTCCCCCCGCCCCGACCTGGCGTTTCCGCGTGCC
This sequence comes from Desulfomicrobium sp., assembly GCA_003542385.1. Taxonomy (GTDB): domain Bacteria; phylum Desulfobacterota; class Desulfovibrionia; order Desulfovibrionales; family Desulfomicrobiaceae; genus Desulfomicrobium. The sequence goes on along the minus strand of DPKT01000315.1, from coordinate 1,191 downwards.
GACCGGGACGGCCCGCACTCCGGACGGTTCGAGTTCGCCCCTGCACTGAGACGGGTTGGCCACTGAGGTGCGGCTGAAAACCGGGCACGCCGCCGTCTTCGACTCCCTGCACAAAAATTTCCACTGCCTCCCCTCAATTCCTTGACTCGCAATTTTGAGAGGCATATCCACTGGAGTGGAAAAGATAACCTATGCTCTGCGGTCGGAAATGCCAGCCTGATCGCAGTTTGTGATTTCCGGCATGCACGGATCAGAACACGGACATGCCGCAAGGATGCAATGCGCCGCATCACGGAGAACACAACGATCTTCTCTAATATTTTACTGCGTAATTTGTCGAATAAACAGAACAAACAGGATTTTGACCCAGGCGTACAAGAATGGACGTCACAGTTCTTCTCTCCTGCGCGGCAGCAGGAATGCTTACAGGAATGGCCGCAAGCCATTCCTTTCCACGTGGATGGCTGGCCGCCACCCTCGGAGGAACGGTATGCGCCCTCCTTGCCGCGAGCATGATCCTGTCGGGCCATTCCGCCTGGGAGTGGCGCAGCGGGTGGGAGGTCGGAGGTGAGCGTTTGCTGGTGCGCCTCGATGAAATCAGCGCATTTTTCCTGCTCCTTTTGAGCGTCGTCGGGTTCGCCGGCGCCGTCTACAGCCGGGAATACCGGCCCGAAGACCGTCACCCGCGCTCGGCCCGCGCCGGCCGCATGTGGTGGAACGCGATGGTCATGAGCATGGGTCTGGTGCTGACTGCGGGCAACGGCCTGCACTTCCTCCTGGCCTGGGAATGCTTTGCCCTGAGCGCCTATTTCCTCGTCACCCTTGACCGCGCCAATGCCGAGGTGCGGTCCGCCGGCTGGGTCTATCTGGCCGCCTCCCACGCCGGCACGCTGGCGCTCTTCGCCTTTTTCGCCACCCTGGCCGCACACACCGGGACGTGGGAACTGGGGCCAGTGCACCATCTCCCTGACCTTGCCCGCCTCTACTGGCTCGCGCTGCTGGGTTTCGGCATCAAGGCCGGCGTCTTCCCCCTGCACATCTGGCTCCCCGCGGCCCATGCCAACGCCCCGAGCCACGTCTCGGCCCTCATGTCCGGTGTGGCCATCAAGATGGGCATTTTCGGCCTGGTCCGCTTCGGCTCCTGGCTGCCCATGCCTGTGGGCGCCGGCTGGGTCGTGGCCGGTCTGGGCT
>DPKT01000196.1 GCA_003542385.1 Desulfomicrobium sp. | reverse complement strand
CGGGCTGCCCGGCCGCACTCCGGCCACTGCCAGTGCGCGGCCCCGGACCTGCACGGACAGCCCCCAGCGTTTGGCGGCCATCTCCAGGGCCTTCTCGTCCGTGAAGGGCTGCATGCGGGCCGTGACCGTGCGCCGGCCGCCCTGGCCGGCCACGTCGAGCAACGCGTCCTGCCCGAGGGTGTAGTTTCTGAGGATGCGCAGATAATGGCCGCGATCCTCGACATCGACCCGGCCCACGGCCACGATCACGTCGCCGGGTCTGATCCCGGCACTCTCGACGGCGGGCTCGTGGACCTGGGTCACGACCATGCCGCGGGCCTCCCCGAGACCGAGGTAGCCGGCGATGCGCTCGTCCACATCCTGGCCCTCCAGCCCGAGCCACACGGCCTGGACCCGGCCCAGGCTGACGAGTTCGTCGACCACCCTCCTGGCCTTGTTGATGGGGATGGCGAAGCCGATGCCCTGGGCCTCGGCGTAGATGGCCGTGTTGATGCCGACCAGTTCGCCGGCCAGATTCATGAGGGGGCCGCCGCTGTTGCCGGGGTTGATGGCCGCGTCGGTCTGGATGAAGTCCGTGAAGGTGCCCTGCTTGGTCTCGATGGTCCGGCCCATGGCCGAGACCACGCCCGTGGTCACGGTGTTGCCGAAGCCGAAGGGGTTGCCGATGGCGATGACCGTCTCGCCGATCATCATGTCCGACGAATCCCCCATGGCCACCTGGGGCAGGTCCCGGGCGTCCTTGAGGTGCAGCACGGCCAGGTCGAAGTCCGGGTCCGAGCCGACCAGTTCGCCGTCGTACTGCCGCCCGTCGAGCAGGCGGACGCGGATGGTCGAGGCGCCCTCGATGACGTGGGCGTTGGTCAAAACCAGGTTCTTGCGGCCGTCGATAATGACGCCCGAGCCCAGGCTGCGCTGCTCGAAGCGCCGGGTCAGGTCCTGGTCGCCGAAGAAGTGCCGGAAGAGCTGGTCGTCGAAGAGCGTGCCGAAAGGGTTGACCTCCTGCTCGACGATGCGCGCGGTGTGGATGTTGACCACGGCGGGCGCCACGTCCTGCACCGTGCGCACGACCGGGGTCATGCGTACCCCGGGGGTGGACGCCGCAGAAAAATGGGCGCTTGTGAGCGCCCAGAAAACGAGTACTGCCAGAAGTCGCGATATCCTCAATGTATCTTCTCCTTGGTAAACGCCCTCACCGCAGGAACGAGGGTAGACCCGGAAGCCTCACTCTTCCTCGAAGGTGATGGCGATGTTCCTGTTTTCCGGCTTGGGGGGACGCTTGGGGACGAGAACGTGCAGCAGGCCGGCCCGCATCCGGGCTTCGACGGAGGACGGGTCGATCTCCATGGGCAGGGCGAAACGGCGCGAAAAGCAGCCATAGAATCGCTCCATGCTCTGAAACGCCGCCCCGACGAGCTCGGCGGGCGGCTTGCGCTCGCCGAAGACCGCCAGTTCGCTGCCGTGCACCTCCAGGGACACGTCCTCGCGTTCGAGTCCCGGCAGCTCCACCAGAATGAGAAAGCCTTCGGCCGTCTCCACCACGTCGGCCAGGGGTCGGAACTGCCCCAGCCGCTTGAGGCCCGCGGCAAAAGGCGATGGACAGACCGAGTCCTCGACCAGCCGCTTCATGTCTTCCTTCAGGCACTCCATCTCAAGCCACGGATCCCAGGGAAAAAGCTTCGCCATACCTCACCATCGTTCACTCGGTTGCATCGCGCCTGCGGGTTCCCCCCGAAGAGGACAGGCCGCAGGCATCACAGAAAAAAGTACGCGCAGACGGCCGCCAGAATCAGCACCCCGGCCACGATCACCCAAACCCTGCTCTTCTCGTCGCCCACGAACATGGCACTGCCCACCTGCGTGCTGCGGATGTTCTCGTCCTGGGCCTGGGCCAGGCGGCGCAGTTCGTCGGCCTCGGCTTCGTCCTGCAGCTCCTGCCCCCGATCCCGCCGGCGCACCTCCTCCATGGCCAGGGCGTACACCACCCCGCATTTGGGGCACTCGAAGGGGGATGCAAAATCGTCATCCCCCTTTCTCCGCTCGTAGGCGCACTTGGGGCACCTCTCAAGCCGCAGCTTGAGGTTCGGCGGAATGACCACCGGCTCTTCGGCGGCCGTCGTTTCGGTCCTTTGGGCTGGTTCTTCCATGCGTTACTCCGCCAGGGTAACCTTCTGCAGTTGGAGGATGTCGATGTCCCCCTTGAATATCTTGGCGATACCGTCCTGATACAAGGTCCGCATGCCTTGTTCAATGGCCATTTCAGCGATCTCGTCGGCCGTCATCCGCCGCGAGATCGCCTTGCGGATCTCCGGCGTGGCCACGAGCAGTTCGTGGATGCCCGTCCGGCCGCGATATCCCGTCATTGAGCAGCGCCCGCACCCCTTGGCCCTGAACGTCCTGGCCGTGGCCCGGTCCAGGCCGAGTTCCGGGAAATATTTCTCGCCGTACTGCTGGACCAGAAACTTCCACTCCTCGTCCGTGGGCGCGTGCTCCTCCCTGCATTGCGGGCAGAGGGTCTTGACCAGGCGCTGGGCCAGGATGCCGTGCAGTGCCTCGGAGAAGTTGAGGGATTCGATGCCCATCTCCAGCAGGCGCGTCACGGTCTCGGCCGCGGAGTTGGTGTGCAGGGTGGAAAAGACCATGTGGCCCGTCAGGGAGGCCTCCACGCCGATCTGGGCGGTCTGCAGGTCGCGCATTTCGCCGACCAGGATGACGTCCGGGTCGGCGCGCAGGAAGGAGCGCATGATGCGGGGGAAATCGAGGCCGATGGCCGGGTCCACCTGCACCTGCTGCAGTCCGGGCTGTGTGATTTCGACCGGGTCCTCGACGGTCCAGATCTTCCTGTCCGGCGTGTTGATGCGCGCCAGGATGGAGTGCAGGGTCGTGGTTTTGCCCGAACCCGTGGGGCCGACCACCAGGAATATGCCGTGGGGCTTCACCACGAGCCGCTCGATGTGCTCCCGGTTGGGTTCGCTCAGGTTCAGCTTGTCGAAGGGCATGGCCCGGCCCGAGGAGAGCATGCGCAGAACCGCGCTCTCGCCGTAGACCGTGGGCAGGGTGGCGATGCGCAGCTCAAGCTCCCGGCCCTTGAAGCGGACCTTGGCCTTGCCGTCCTGGGGCAGGCGGCGCTCGGAGATGTTCAGGTTGGAGATGATCTTGATGCGGGAGATGACGGGCTTGATGATGCTCTCGGGAATGGACAGGACGCGCTCGCAGGAGCCGTCGATGCGCATGCGCACCATGCCGGGGCGGCCGGGCTTGGACGGTTCGATGTGGATGTCCGAGGCCCCGGCCTTGTGGGCGTGCATGATGACCTTGTTCACGAAGCGCACGGCCAGCTGGCGGCTCTCCTGGGAGATGTCCTCCTCCTCGACATGGGAGACTTCGAGGCCTTCCTCGGCGATCTCCTCCAGATCGGCGAAGGTGTCGGCCAGATCCTCGCCGAAATCGTCGTCCGACAACATGTCGCCCTCGTCCTCGTCCATCTCCTCCGGAAGCTTCGCCTCGAACTTGGCCTTGGCGGCCCCTCCGCCCTTCGGGAGCTGGCTGCGGTCGCCCAGGAAGGCCATGATCTCCTCGGGCAGGCCGACCTTGAACTCGTATTCCCGGACGTTCATGATCCGGCGGATCTCTTCGAGCATCTCTGAGTCGTGGGGGTTGTGGACCAGGACCACGGCCCTGTCGCCCCTGACCTGCAGCGGCACCCAGAGGTTGTTCAGCAGATACTGCCGGTTGATTCCCTTGAGGTTCTGCTCCGGCACGGGGTTGTCATGGAAACGGACGAAGGGGGTCTGGTAGTAGAGTTCGAGGGAAGCCCCGATGTCCTCGGCCTTGACCCCGAAATCGTACTGCAGCAGGCGCGACGCCGAGACGCCGCGTTTGGACGACCGCGACAGCACGTCGTCGAGCTGCTGCCGGGTCACCAGTCCGCGCATGACGAGATTTTCGTAGGGACCCTTGGGGAGCTTGCGTTCATCGAACATCTTCTGGCCCATGATGCTGACGATGAGCCGACAGAAGGCCTCGTCCTCCCGCGAAAACGACCCGCCCTTCTTGTTGAGGAGCTGCAGGACGCCCAGCAGGGAGTCTTCGTGCTGGATGGGCATGCTGATGAGACTCGTCGTGTCGAACCCGACCAGCTTGTCGTATTCCCGGTCAAAACGCAGGCTGGGGTGCACGGCCTCGAGGTCGCCGGGTTCGATGCCCTTCAGGATTAGGGGCAGCAGGGACATGGCCGTGTACCCGGCCACGCTGGATGCGGAAATCTGCAGCCGGACCTCCGCCGGCCTGCCGTCCTTCAGGACCACGGCGTAGAGTTCGGAGTTCTTCTCGTCGCACCGGTAGAGACGGATCTGATCGACCTGGAAAAGAGCCTTGAGGTCGGGCAGACACTTGTTCCAGGCCATCTCGAAGGCCTGCGCTTCCTGGAAGATGTTCTTGATGGCTATGAGCTGGGTCTTGGGCATCCTGAATCCTCGCGTCCGACACGTCGAACTAGCTGAAAAACAAGAAACGGGACCGGGAGATGACGTTCCGGTCCCGTGCGACACACGTCCCCGCGCATGGTCAGACCAGGTACGTCGGGGCGGAACCGGCGCTGCTGTGCTCGCGCATGGCCCTGATCTTCATGATCAGCTCGTCGCGCTGCTGCTTGTAGATGTAACGCTCGGAATGGCAGCGGATGCGGGCGATGAGCTCCGGCTTGTCCGGCAGCTTGATCATGTAGTCGTTGGCCCCCAGGGCCAGGGCCTTCTTCTTCAACTCGGGCTCCTCGCGGGCCGAGAGCACGATGAGCGGGACATCGTTGAAATCCTCGCTGCTCTTGAAGAACTTGACCATGGTCAGCCCGTTCACGCCGGGCATGACGAGGTCGAGCATGATGACCGTCGGCTGGGCCGAGATGGCCGTCTCCAGGGCCTTGTCGGGCTCCTTGCAGTAATGGAAGGTAATGTCCGTCTCGCCGGACAGCTTGATGCGCATTGCCTCGCCGATGAGGAATTCGTCATCGATGAGCAGAACCGAAATGGGTATCTGCGTCACGTATTGTGATGCCATGGCGTCAATATCCTGATTGTACATACTCATGCCTTGCGCTCCACGATCTGCACTTTTTCCATGTATCCGGCCATTTCGTCGAGCAGAAGCTCGATCTCCTCCGGGTTCTTCTGCATCCCCGCCGTCTCTATCCTGTAGCCCAGATGGCTGAGATAATCAAAGCCGTAGGTGCTCCCAAGGCCCTTCTGGCTGTGCCCGTGCCGACAGATGAGGTCGAAGTTTCCCTTGGTCACGGCCTCGCGCATTTCTTTAATGTTAGTACGCATTGTGTCCATGAACAAGGGGACGAGCTCGTACAGTTCCTCGTCGACCTCTACCTTGTAATCCTGCTCCTCCACGACCGGCTCGATCACCGGCTCGACCTGCACGCCGCCGGACACCGGTTCCGTCACCTCCTCCTCGACCAGTTCCTCCTTGATGTCGTAGAGGATGTCGACGCGCTCCAGGTAGTTGCCCAGGGCGGACAGCAGGGCCTTCAGCTCTTCGGCGCCCCGGGCGTCGGAAGCCGCCTGGATGCGCTGGCCGATGATGCTGATGTAGTCGAACCCGTAGGTGCTGCCGAAGCCCTTGTGGCTGTGCCCGAAGCGGCGCAGGGTGGGGAAATCCTTCTGGGCCAGGGCCTTGTTCATGAGCTCGAGGTCCTTCTGCATGGCGTCCATGAGGAAGGGGATGAGTTCGGACATCTCCGGCGCCACGTGGACCTGGTAACGGCCCGAGACGGGTTCCGGCAGGACGTCCGTCGAGGCCGTCTCCTCGGGCTCCCCGGCGGTCTGGATCTTCGGCGCCGCGCCCGTGTTCATGAACACGGCCAGATGGTTGACCGCCTCGATGACGACCTCCATCTGCCGGCTCTTGGCCGCGATCTCGATGATCTTTCCCGCCTGGCTGATCTCGTCCACGGCGTAGGTGCTGCCCAGACCTTTGAGGCTGTGGCCGCTGCGCTGCATGGTCACGAAGTCCTTGGTGGTGATGGCGTCGGCCAGCTGGGACTGAAAGTCGCGAACCGTGCGCAGGAACAGCGGCCGCAGGTCCTCGAGCTCCGGGTCGATCTGGACCGGGGAATCCTTCTCCTCGTAGGCCTGGCTCACCAGGGGCTTGACCGGTTCCCGGGTCTCGGGGGCCATGGACTCGAGCTGCCCGGCGAAGCGGTCCACGACTTCGAGCAGGGCCTGCTTCTTGATGGGCTTGGCCAGGAATTCTGTGCAGCCGGCGGCCATGGTCTTCTGGCGGTGCTCCTGGAAGGCGTGCGCCGTCAGGGCGATGATGGGGGTCTTGTACTCGCGCTTCTCGGCCTCCCACATGCGGATGCGCCGGGTGGCCTCCAGGCCGTCCATGACCGGCATCTCCATGTCCATGAGCACGAGGTCGAAGGGCTCCTCCATGAACTTCTCGACCGCGATGCGGCCGTTTTCAGCCTGCACCAGCGTCACGCTCAGGGATTTCAGGAACAGCTCCACCACGCGCCTGTTGGCTTCGACGTCGTCGACCAGCAGAATCTTCCAGCTCCTGTCCTGGAGCCCGGTCAGGCGCTTGCGCTGGGCCTCGGAAATGGCCTCGAAGAGCCTGTCGTGCAGGGTCGCCGGGCAGTCCTTGCGCAGGATGGTGGACAGGCCGGGCATGTCCGCCGCGCCGGGCAGTTCGGCCAGTTCCGCCTCGGAATCGGCCACCAGGATCACGCTGGAGAGCTGCATGCCCTGCCCCATGAGGAGCTGGACGATGTCGAAACCCGGCTCGCGGTCCACAACGGAGTCGACGAGGATGGCCTGGAAGGCCCGGTCTCCCTTGTTGGCGCTCAAGGCGTCGACGGCCAGGGCGGCGGACTTGCGGGACGTGGGCACGATGCCCCAGCTGCGCACCAGGCTCGAAATGCTCTCGTGCCCCTCGGGCATGTCCTCGATGACCAGCAGGCGGGTGTCGACCGGGATCTTCAGCTTGAACTCGGCCGGCTGCATCTGGAAATCGGGTTTCAGGGGCAGCTTGAAGAAGAAGGACGTCCCCCTGTTCACTTCGCTCTCGACCCAGATCCTGCCGCCCATGAGCTCCACGAGCTTCTTGGAGATGGCCAGACCCAGGCCGGTGCCTCCGAACTCGCGGGTCGTGGAGGAGTCGGCCTGGGCGAAGCTCTCGAAGATGGCGTCCAGCTTGGAGGCGGGGATGCCTATGCCGGTGTCCCGGATCTCGAAGAGGCAGCACGGCGCGCCGTCGTCCATGACGGACTCGCCCACTGCCAGGGTCACGCCGCCCCGGCTCGTGAACTTGATGGCGTTGCCGAGCAGGTTGATGATGATCTGGCGGATGCGGGTCGGGTCGCCCATGTAGCGGTTGGCCAGGCCCGGCGAAACCTTGCGGGTCAGGGTCAGGGACTTCTCCTCGGCCCGGTAGGAGAAGAGCTTGCCCACGTCCTCGACGAGCTCAGGCAGGTTGAAGGAGATCGTCTCGAGCTTGATCTGGCCGACCTCGATCTTGGAGAAATCGAGGATGTCGTTGATGATCCCGAGCAGCAGTTCGCCCGCCGAGCTGAACGTCTTGACGTACTCGCGCTGCTCCTCGTTGAGGCTCGTCTCCTGGAGCATTTCGGCCATGCCCAGGATGGCGTTCATGGGCGTGCGGATCTCGTGGCTCATCCTGGCCAGGAACTCGCTCTTGGAGCGGGTGGCGTTGTCGGCCTCCTCCTTGGCTTGGCGCAGGTCCTCGGCGTGCTGGCGCAGCAGTTCGCTGGCCTTCTTGCGGTCGGAGATGTCCTCGATGACGAGGATCACGCCGCGGGACAGGTCCTTGGGGTCGATGGCCTTGGCCGAGACCTGGCTCCAGAACACGGCGCCGTTCTTGCGCCGGAACTGGTACTCCATCTGGGCGATCTCGCGCTCCGCAAGGCGCCCGTAGAACCTGTTCACGAAGTCCTCGTAGTTCCGGGACGAGATGTGGAACCTCTCCGGGCTGACCAGCGGCATGTCCTCGATGGAGTAGCCGAAGATGGCGGCGAAGCGGCTGTTGGCCCGGATGACCTTGTGGTCCGAGGAAAAGACCGCGATGCCAACCAGGGAGTTGTCGAAGATGGCCTGCAGCTCGTGGTAGGCGTTGTTCAGGTCCTGGGTCCGTTCGTCGACCTTCTTCTCCAGGTCCTCGTAGACCTCCTTGAGGTTGCGGCTCATGATGTTGAAGCCCTCGGCCAGGACGCCGATCTCGTCCTGGCGCTGGTCCAGGTCCGTGGTCACGAACTGGCCCCGGGCGAGGCTCTTGGTCAGGGAGGAGAGGTTGACGACGGGGCTGATGAGGACACGGTTCAGGAAAACGTAGATGAAGATGGCGATGACGCTCAGGACCGCGGCGAAGGCGGCCACGAGCTGCAGGGCGGTGCGCTGGACCTCCTTGCGGGCCTTGTCGATGAACATGCCCACCTTGACCTGGCCGATGCGCTTGCCGTCCGCGAGGACGTCGCGCGTGACCATGACGACGTCATTGGCCGTGTAGGCGCTGATGAGGTCGTCACGGGTCAGCCCTGTCCTGACCTGCCCCGTCAGGAACGATTTGCCCACCACGTCGACGATCTGGCAGTAGGCGACCCGCGGTGAATACTCCGCCTTGGCTGCCAGTTCCTCCAGCAGGAAGACGCTCTGCCTCTGGATGGCCGTCACGCTCGCCGAGGCGACCATTTCGGCCTGCTCCTCGCCTTGCCTGCGGATGTCGCTGACCAGAAAGTCCAGCTGGGTGACGTAGATGAAATATCCCAGCCCGAAGAAGCATGCCGCCAGAATGAACTGCACGCCGAGGTGGATCTTGAACTGGAGCAGATTGAAGAGAGACGTCTTTTTTTCCATATGCGACTCGCGCGGTCTGCCGCATGCGGCAGGGGCAAAGGTTCATGTGGTCGTATGGGGCGCGCCCGTCACGGCGCGGCCAGCACGGAGGTGACGGCTCCGAGGAGCTCCTCCCGCCTGATGGGTTTGCTCAGGCACTGCTTGGCGCCCATGAGCCTGGCCCACTTCAGATAGTCCGTCGCACCGCCGCGCCCTCCGGCGGACATGGCGATGATGCGTATGGCGCTGTCTTCCTTGCGCAGCTCCCGGATGATCTGGATGCCTTCCTTGTCCGGCATGATGAGGTCCGTGATGACCAGATCGAATTTCCCGCTACGGTACTTCTGCAGCCCTTCCTCGCCGTTGTAGGCCTGGGCCACCTCGTACCCCGCGGAGACGAGGATTCTGGCCAGGGCCAGACACATGAGCTTGTCGTCGTCGATGACAAGGATACTCTGCATGGCGGCCTTCTGTGCGGCATCGCCGGACTCGGGGGGGGTGTTCGCTATTTCAGCCATATCTCGACCCGGCGGTTTCTTTCCCGGCCGATACGGGATTCGTTGGGTTCCACGGCTTCCTCCTCCCCTGCGGCCAGCACGGTGATGTTGCGCAGGCCCCTGCTCCGGAGCATATCGGCGACAACCTCGGCGCGCTTGACGGCCACGGCCAGATTGGAGGCGTAATCTCCGACGGAATCGGAAAAACCGACAAGGATGACGGCCTTGGCCGCGTTGGCAGGCTCCTTCATCATGGCCGTGACACGGCCGGCGTCCTGCATGGCCTGGGCGTCGGGCTCCAGACTCGAAGACTGGAAACGGAACACGATGGGGAGCCGCTCGGCGCCGTACACCCCGTCCAGGTATTCCTGCAGGACGGCCTTGCGTGTCCCGTCGGGCACGACCTCCCCGTCGAGCTGCACAAGCCTCGGCAAGGGGCCGCTGATGGCCGGGGCCTTGAGGACCGATGGCGCTCCGGGCCGGAAAATCGACGGGAGATTCGAAGCGGCCTGCTGCGCACCCGAAACATGGGTCTCGGCCGCGGCGGTGCCCGCAAGCTCTCCAAGCGTCACGAAACCGAACTTCCCGACGATCTTCTGCCCGGCGTCAGACAGGCACAGTCTGATGAACTCCCGGGCGTGGACATTGCTCGAATCGCCCCGGACATAGAGATACATGCTCCTGCTGGCCGGGTAGGCCAGGGAGCGGATGCTGTCCGTGCCGGGGAGAACGGGCTCGGAATCGGCGCCGGCCTTGAGGGGCATCTCGCGGCACGGGCCGGCCAGAGTGATGCTGCAGAAGCCGATGCCCCAGAGGTCGCGGGCAATGAACTCGGGCAGCTGGGACTGGACGTCGACCTCACGCGCGTCGGGGGAAATCGGCCGCGAGCCGAGAAAGACGCTCTCGAAAAAGCCGCGCGTGGCGAAGGTGTCCTTGAGGGCGAAGACATTGATCTTCGCGGACGGCCCGCCGACCTGATCCCAGTTGGTGATCTCGCCGGCGAAAATTTTCCCGACCTGATCCAAAGTCAGGGCCTTGACCGGGTTGTCCCTGTGCACGACCACGGACACCGCGTCCATGCCGAGCCTGTGCTCGCTCTCGCCGGTGATGGCGTTCCCGCCCATGGATCTGGCGTCGACGGGCGAGAGCCTGTGCGCGGCCAGGGCCACGTCGCACTGCCCGTCCTTGAGGGCCATGAAACCGAACTGCGTGCCGCGGCCCTGGATTTCGATCTTGCGGATCTCCTTGGCGGCGAAGAAAATGCCCTGCACCGAAAATTCGTCCGCCCCCGCGCCCGGGACGACCTTCACCTCGTCGGCGCCCGACTGCCTGAGATAGAGCTGCGCGAGTTCGGGCGCGAGCCTCCCGGCCAGGGTGCTCGCACCGGCGAAGGTCAGGATGGTCTGCTCCGAAAAGGGGGCCGGAATGTACACGCCCTCCACGCGCCCGCCGGTTTCGCCCTTCTTCAGCATGACGGGCGCCGGGGCTTCCCAGCCGGGAATGTCCCTGAACTCCACGAGATAGATGTTCCCGGCGTCCTGCATTTCGCCCGGCGCCTGCCACTGGCTGACCACCCGCCACTGGCCGCCGGCCTGGGCCGCCTCCTGCGGAGCGATGGACACCTGCCC
>DPKT01000108.1 GCA_003542385.1 Desulfomicrobium sp. | reverse complement strand
CGTGCTCGAGGCCGCCGGCCGGCGCATCGCCGCCGTGGTGCACAGCAAGGCCCAAAGTCTCGAACGCGTCCGGGCCGTCGATTTTCTGCTCATCCTGCTGCTGAGCCTCGGCCTGTCCCTGGCCTTCAACACGCAGAACCCCCGCGGCATCCCGCTGGTGGAGCCGCCCGGAGCCGAGGTCGAGTCCATCTCCAGGGACAGGGCCCTGGCCCTCGTGGCCGACGAGGACGCGCTCCTGGTGGACGCGCGGCCGCGCGAGTTCTTCGAGCGTGAAACCGCTCCCGGCGCCGTCAACGTACCGGCGCAGCTCTTCGATCTGGTCTACATGATGCAGATGGCGTCCGAGGACCCGGAACGCCCCATCGTGGTCTTCGGGCGCAGCGTCAGTCGGCGCTACGACCTCATGGTCGCCCGCAGGTTCCTGGGCCGCGATCACGAACGGGTCTATATCGTCACGGACGTCCGGCCCCGCGACCTGCACGGAGGGACGCAATGAACCGGCGCATCCTGAACCTGCTGGCCCACCCCGGACTGGCCCTAGTCCTGCGTCTCTACCTGGCGGGGGTCTTCATCTACGCCAGCCTGCACAAGATCAACTTTCCGGCGGAGTTCGCCGACAACATCGCCGGCTATCTCATCGTGCCGCACTGGCTGGTCAACCCGCTGGCAGTGTTCATGCCGTGGCTCGAACTCATCAGCGGGCTCTTCCTGCTGGCCGGGGTGCGGGTGCGGGCCGCGAGCCTTATCATCTCCGGCATGCTGGCCATGTTCACCGCGGCCGTGGTCGTGGCCCTGCTCCAGGACACGCCCATCAACTGCGGCTGTTTCCAGAGCGTGGGCGAGGCCATTTCCTGGTGGACGGTGCTGCGCGACCTCGTCTGGCTCGGCATGTCGGCCCACGTCTACCTTTTCGACCGGCTGGTGCACATGGACCGCCTGTTCATGGTCAAACCAGAGGAGCTTGGACTGTGATGAAGAAGATTGTGTGGCTGATGCTCGCGCTGTGCCTGGCCTGTTCGAACCGGACGGAGCTCGCCGGCCGCTACGAGGCCCTGCATCACGGGCCCGGGGGCGAGATCGTCGCGGTCATGACCCTGGCCGAGGACGGGAGCGGGAAATGGGAGATCGAAGGCGAGGTGCTGCCTTTTTCCTGGTCGATGGAGCCCGGCGGCCTGCGGGTGCACACCCGCGACGGGGCCGTGGTCGTGGGGCTCATGGAGGGCGGCGACGTGCGCCTCGACGTGCCGGGGGTGGGCAAGCTCCTCTTCAGGCGGCGCTGACAGGCCGCCGTTTCGGGGCGGCCTGTCAGGGGCGGTCCGGCGAGGTTTGCAGGAGCCGCAGGTCGTCGGGATAGTTGACGTTGAAGAAGAATCGCCTTTCCTCTTCCGTATAGCTCACGCAGTGGCGATGTTCGGCCGGGATGAGCCGGCCGAGCTTGTAGAGCCCCTGGCGCACCCCGGCCTCCAGGAGCGGCAGGGCCCCCGGTTCGTAGATGGCGACGAGATTCTCGAAGAAGTCCGAGTCCATGAGACGCCAGGCCGTGACGAGGGCCCCCTTGGGGCGCGCCTCCCGGGCTTCAAGCAGGCGGGTGATGAAGCTGTCCTCCATGAAGGGCAGGTCGCAGGCCAGGGCGAAGACCGGGCCGCCCAGCTTTTTGAGGGCCGTCATGATCCCGCCGGCCGGGCCGATGCGCTCCGTCTCGTCGACGATGACGGGCCACGGCGCCGGGACCCGCTCCGGGTGCCGGCAGGAGACGTAGACCTCCGGCATGTGCCGCCGCAGCAGTTCCGCCGAGCGCACCAGCAGGGTTCTCCCTTCGTGGACCACATGGGTCTTGTCCTGTCCGAGCCGGGAGGACTGCCCCCCGGCGAGCACCAATCCGTACATGGCCGTCCTCGTGTGCCGCGCTTCCGGGCGGGAGGCGCGGCGTTGCGGTTCGCAAGAGTAAAAGCGGTGATTAAGGCATGGATTCCCGCCTTCGCGGGAATGACGTAAAGTCCGGACTCCCTGGTTCAGTGTCATTCCCGCGAAGGCGGGAATCCATGCCTTTCATGCCGCTTCGTCATGCAGAAAACGAAGATGGATTGCCGCGTCGAAGACTCCTCGCAATGACGTTTGCGACAGGTCTCCATTGCGAACCATTCAACGCGCGGCAACCCGTGTTCCGCTTCTGTTCATGAACGAAGTCTTTGCAACGGGACATCTGGAGGCTCTAGAACCCCCAGGCCGAGAGGGTGGGGCGCTTGTATTTCTTGTCCCTGGCCACGACGTCCAGGGGCAGGGATTCCAGATCGTCCATGAGGGGCAGGGCGCGGCGGTCCAGGTTCCGGAAGTCCGTCTGCTTGATGTACATCTTGCAGCTCTTGCAGGCGTTGATGCGCACCCCTGGCTCTTCCTTGGCCTCGTAGTATTCGAGCTTGGCCATGTCCTTTTCCAGGCAGAACGGGCACTGCAGGCGCACGGCATGGTATTCTGCGTGGCAGAAGCCGCAGATGTTGTAGCGGAACCCTTCCTTTTCCCGCAGGTCGGACATGATGGGCATGCTTCCGCACACGGGACAGTGGCCGTGAGGCCATGACTTGGTCAGGTCGGTCCTGGCGGCCAGATTCAGCGCGGCGCGTTCCAGGGAGGGGGTCATGGCCGCCTGCACGAGCATGGGCAGGGCGCGTGGGGCGGAAGGCGTTTCCTTGGCCCAGCCGGAGAACCAGGCTTCGTCGCCGTTCAGGTGGGCCTGCATGGCAGCGTCGAGGTCGAGCCTGCCGTCCTCGACGGCCTTGGAGATGATCGCGGCCGCCTCGGCCAGGGCCGGGATGCTCGACGGGAGGAACCCCAGGAATTCGTGAAAGAGCGCCACTGCCTGGTCGCGGTCGAAGGGGAAGCGGCTGCGTTCCACCAGGGGGGCTCCCTGGGACTGCTGCAGGGCGTCCGCGATCGTCACGGCTTCGCCGGCCGGCACGTTGGCTTGGTCGCGGGCTTCGAGCTGGCGAGTATAAATCTTCTCGATCAGGTCGAGCAGTTCCGTGGGCAGAAATCCGCGGGTCCTGCAGGCGGCGATCTTTTTGACGAGCAATTCCTGTGCTTTCCGGGCTTCGAGCATGAGCGGTCTCCGTTGATGAAGGGTGTGGAACGGGTCCGTTCGTATCGTGTCCGGCGTTACATCACAATGCTTGTTTTGCGTCGTGCTTTGCATTAGAGAATTATCTGTTGAATTTCCGACACCTTATCCAAACGAGGCGAGAGCCGAGGGAGGGAACATGACCGATTCCGCGGGGAACGAACCCCTGACCATGCGTCTGCATCTCTGGTTCGAGCGTGACGAGAAGATTTTCCTGGGCATCGGAAGGGCCCTGCTGCTGGAGAAGATCGAGGAGTACGGCTCCCTGCGGCAGGCGGCCACGGAGATGAAGATGTCCTACCGTGCGGCCTGGGGCAAGCTCAAGGCCGCCGAGGAGAGCATCGGCAAGCCCCTGGTGCAGAAGGTCAAGGGCAAGGGACAGCGCTACGAGCTGACCCCCGTCGGACGGCAGCTGGCCAGGCAGTTCATGCAGCTCCAGCACGACGTCGAGGCCTTTGCCAAGACCAAGGCCCAGGAGCTTTTCGGGGACAACGTGCAGTATTACGCCGACGCCTACCCCGATCACAAGCTTTCGTCCCTCAAGCCGGAGTAGGTCATGGATCACGGTTTCTTCCGGGTCATCACTCCGGCCCGGTTCTGCGAGCTGCTGTCCGCCTTCCCGGCCGTCGGCAGCGAGATGGTCACCCTGGACGACTGTCTGGACAGGGTGCCGGCGACCGACGTCCCGGCCGGTGAAAACATCCCGGCCGTGGACCGTTCCTGCATGGACGGCTACGCCGTGCGCGCCGCCGAAACCTTCGGCGCCAGCGAAGGCAACCCCGGCTACCTGGAGCTGATGCGCAGCGCGGCCATAGATGAGATCGTAAGCCACCCGCTGGGCGCGGGCGAGTGCATGGGCATCGCCACGGGCGGCACCCTGCCTCCCGGCGCCGACGCCGTGGTCATGGTCGAGCACACCCAGATGCTGGGCGAGACCACCGTCGAGATCCGCAAGACCGTGACCCCGGGAGAAAACGTCATGCTCGCCGGCGAGGACGTGGCCGTCGGCGAGCATGACGTTTTCTCCCGGGG
>DPKT01000289.1 GCA_003542385.1 Desulfomicrobium sp. | reverse complement strand
CGTGGCCTGGTTCGCCTACGTCTGGGCCCGCCGCAACGCCGACAACCCGGACCTGGTCTTCGGGGCCGGCAAGGTCAACGCCCTGGCCGGGTTCGCCTCGGCCGTGGGCCTGTTCCTCGTGGCGGCCTACATGGGCGCGGAGTCGATCATGCGCCTCGTGTCGCCCGTGCCCATCTCCTTCGGCCCTGCCACCCTGGTGGCCGTCATCGGTCTGACGGTCAACCTGGTCAGCGCCTGGTGGCTGCGCGACGAGGACCACTCCCACGCCCACGACCACAACCTGAAGGCCGCGTACATGCATGTCCTGGCCGACGCCCTGACCTCGGTCCTGGCCATCTTCGCCCTCCTGGGCGGCAGGTTCTGGGGCCTGGCCTGGCTTGACCCGGTCATGGGCATCGTCGGGGCGCTGGTCGTGGGCCGTTGGGCCCTGGGCCTGCTACGCCAGACCGCCCGGGTCCTCCTGGACCACCGCGCCGACCCGGTTCTGCACGACGACATCCTGCGCCGCCTCGAAAACGGAGGCGCGGTCAAGGTCCGCGACCTCTATGTCTGGAACGTTGGCCCCAGGCGTCTGGCCGCCCATGTCACGGTCGAGGACGCGGCCCCTCGTCCGCCGGAGTTCTACAAGGAACTCATCGCCGAGGTTCCGCACCTGGAGCGGGTGACGGTCGAGGTCCACTCCTGCCCCTGTCCGGCCGAAGCGCAGGCCGGCGAATGTCCGGGGGGCGGCCATGCATGACCTGGAGCGCCTGAGCGACCTGCTCATCGAATTCTACGAAAAGCTGTCCTCCTGGGAGCAGGCCGTGGTCAGGGACACGCCCATCACCCTGCCCCAGATGCACACCCTGGAGATCCTGGGCCAGCAGTCCCCGCTGCGCATGAAGGAACTGGCGGCCAAGATGGGCGTGACCACGGGCACGCTCACGGTCAACGTGGACCGCCTGGAAAAGCAGGGCCTCGTGGCGCGCATCCCCCACGAGACCGACCGACGCTCCATCCTCGTGGCCCTGACCCCTGCCGGGGAGGAGCTCTTCCGCGAGCACCACGACCATCACCTGCACCTGACCCGCGAACTGCAGGCCGCCCTGAGCCCTGAGGAGACGGCGCAGTTCGCCTCCATCCTGGCCAAGCTGACCCAGGCCCTCTAGGGCGCCCCGCCCCCCGCGGGCGGCAAAAAGCGCTGGAAGCCCGGAGCCACTTGGGCTACCTTCCCCGGCACGAGACAACGGCGGGCCCCGGGCCCGCCAAACCCAACCGGTGGATTCCCGCATGCATATCGCGCCCTTCGACGATCCCTACGTCTCCCCTGCAATCCAGGTCGACCCGGTCTCCAGGCTCTTCCCGAGCTTCGCCTTCTACGCCCGCACCCTGGCCATCGTCTGCGAGGCCGCCTGGCGGACCCGCGGCGGCTACTCCATGGCCCAATGGGCCGCCGACAGCCAGACGTTCATGCGCCGGGCCGAGGCAGCAGGGGTGCGCTTCCACATCGAGAACGCCTCGGCCTACGCAAAGCTGGACGGCCCGTGCGTGGTCGTGGCCAACCACATGTCGACCATGGAGACCTTCTGCCTGCCGGGCATTCTCGCCCCCCACAAGCCCGTGGCCTACGTGCTCAAGCGCAGCCTGACCAGGTATCCCGTCTTCAATCGGGTGGTGAACGCCATCGAGCCCATCGCCGTGGACCGCGTCAACCCGCGCGAAGACTTCAAGACCGTCATGGACGAGGGACAGGAACGCCTGGCGCGCGGCATCTCGGTCATCGTCTTCCCCCAGACCACGCGCACGCCGGGCCTGGACCGGGCGGCCTTCAACACCATCGGCATCAAGCTGGCCAAGAAGGCCGGCGTGCCGGTGCTGCCCCTGGCCCTGAAGACCGACGCCTGGGGCGTGGGCTCCCTCATCAAGGACTACGGCTTCATCCGCCCGGAACTGCCGGTGCGGTTCTGCTTCGGCGAGCCCATCCGGGTGGACGGCGCGGGCAGGAACGAACACGAGGAGGTCATGGAGTTCATCCACTGGAAGCTTGAAGCCTGGAAAACGGCATGAAGAAAAAAGTCTGCATCCTCTACACGGGCGGGACCATCGGCATGAAGCCCACCCCCCGGGGCTACGCCCCCGAGGCGGGGTATCTGGGACGGGTCATGGCTTCCATGCCCGACTTCTCGAGCCCCGAGATGCCCGAGTACGTCATCCGCGAGTACTCGCCGCTTCTGGACTCGTCCAACATGGGTCCCAGGCACTGGTTGGCCATCGCCCGGGACATCGCCGACCTGTACCGTGACTTCGACGGGTTCGTGATCATTCACGGCACGGACACCATGGCCTACACGGCCTCGGCCCTGCCCTTCATGCTCGAGGGGCTGGCCAAACCCGTGGTCCTGACCGGGTCGCAGATCCCCTTGTGCCGGGTCCGCAGCGACGGCCGCGAGAACCTCGTGACCGCGCTCATGGTCGTGGCCCAGACGCACATCCCCGAGGTCTGCCTGTGCTTCGGCAACCGCCTGCTGCGCGGCTGCCGCGCGACCAAGGTCGACGCGGCGGGCTTCCAGGCCTTCGACTCGCCCAACTATCCGGACCTGGGGCACATCGGCGTGA
>DPKT01000061.1 GCA_003542385.1 Desulfomicrobium sp. | reverse complement strand
GGCGACGTGCTGACCCACACCCTGGGCGGCTACAAGCACGACCACATGATCGCCGGCAGTGCCGTCTCGTGGCTGCGCGACAAGGGCCGGCCCCTGGCCGACGAGGGCACGCCCTGGTCGCTGTTCGTGAGCCTCGTGAACCCGCACGACATCATGTACTTCAATACCGACCTCCCCGGCGAGAACGTGCAGGACACCGGCAAGCTCCTGATGGTCTCATCGCGGGCCCCGAAGCACCCCCTCTACGAAAAGCGCTGGAATGCGCCCCTGCCGGGCAACCTCCGCCAGCCCTTGGACGCTCCGGGCCGGCCGCCCGCTCACGGCGAATTCAACCGCGCCTGGGGCTACACGCTGGGCAGCGTCCCCACGGAGGCGGCCCGCTGGGATCGCTTCAGCGACTTCTACCTCAACTCGATTCGCGCCGCGGACCTCGAACTGACGAGAATCCTCGACGAACTGGACGTCCTCGGCCTGGCCGACAACACGGTCGTCGTCTTCACCTCGGACCACGGCGAGATGGGCGGCGCCCACGGCCTGCGCGGCAAAGGGCCCTTCGCCTACGAGGAGGCCATCCATCTGCCCCTGATCATCTCCCACCCCGAGGTGCAGGGCGGCCGGGACTGCGCCGCCTTGACCGGGCATATCGACATCGTGCCGAGCATACTGTCCATGTGCGGCGTGGACGCCGGCAGGAGGGCAGAATTCGCCGGCCGGGAACTCCCGGGGAAGGACTTTTCGGCGATTCTCGCCAGCCCCGGCACGGCCGACGTGCATGCCGTCCGCGACAGCGTCCTCTTCACCTACAGCGGCATCTCGACCAACGACAGCGAGCTGATCCGCATCATCGCGGAAGCCAGGGCCGCCGGCCAGGACCCCAAGGCCGCCGTGCAGAAGGCCGGGTACCGGCCGAACATGAAAAAGCGCGGCAGCCTGCGGACCGTGTTCGACGGGCGCCACAAGTTCACGCGCTATTTCTCGCCCATGGAGCGCAACCGTCCCGTCAGCCTCGATGATCTCTTCCGCTGGAACGACGTCGAGTTGTTCGACCTGCAGACCGACCCGGGTGAAATGACGAATCTGGCCGCGGACCGGAAAGGCAATGCCGCGCTGATCACCGCCATGAACGACAAGCTCGAGGCAGCCATCAAGGCCGAGATAGGGGTCGATGACGGCCGCGAGATGCCCCGGGTCGAAGGGATCGAGTGGAGCATCGACCGGTTGGATCTGTGAGCCTGTCCGTTGAAGACCAAATTCAGAGCGAGGGAAAATTCATGAAGGTATATATTGTCAACGCGCGTCAGCGGATTTCCGCCCTGGCGCTTCTTCTCCTGACTCTCGCGACGTTCGTCGGTGCCCCCGCTCGGGCCGCGGACAGCGGGGACACCCTCCGCTATTCCATCACTCCCTATCTCTGGGCCACGAGGATGAAGGGGGACGTCAAGGCCGGGCGGCTGCCCGAGACGTCCATGGACATGAAGTTTTCCGACATCCTCGACGTGCTGGACTTCGGCTTCATGACGGCCGTCGAGATCCGGAAGGGACGACTGGGTTTTCTCTTCGACGGCATGTACATGAACGTCTCCGATTCCGCTGAAGCGCGGAGCGCCGACGGCGCGGTGTCCGTGTCGGCCGAGGCGGAAGTGAAGCAGACCATGCTGGCCTTTGCCGCGGCCTGGCGGGTTCTGGAAGAGCGGTTGTCCGTGGATGCCGTCGGCGGCATTCGGTACAACAAGATCGACGTGGACGTGGACATCGACGCGCGTCTGTTCGGCGGGCCGTCGGGATCCGTCGGCCGCTCGGGCGACAAGGATTGGGTGGACCCCTATCTCGGGCTGCGGCTCATCGTGCCGGTCGCCGGCGGGCTGAGCCTGGTCGGCTACATCGACGCCGGCGGTTTCGGCGTCGGCTCCGACTTCACCTGGCAGGGTCTGGCCGGCCTGGAGTACGCGCTGTCCGAGTCCTTCATCGCCAGCTTCGGCTACCGGTACCTGAAAGTCGACTACGACAAGGACGGGTTTAGCTACGACATGGCCAACGACGGCCTGTACGCCGGCATGACCATGGCCTTCTGAATCTGAAATCGGGGATGCTTTTCACCATGCCGGATCAAACGAAACCGATCGACCACAGGACGCTCGTCGCGGCGGAGCGCCGGGAAAAGACCCGGGCAAAGCTCTTGCGGGGCGCAATACATGTTTTCGCGCAACACGGGGCCGAGGCCTCGGTCATCGAACTGGTCATCAGGCAGGCTGGCGTGTCCCGGGGCACGTTCTACAATTACTTCCGCACCAACGAGGAGCTGTTTCTGGAAGTGGCCAGGGAAGTGAGCAACGAGATCATCTCCATCGTCGACCCCATTGTCCTGAGGCAACAGGACGCCGCCGCCAGCCTTGCCTGCGGCCTCGTGTCGGTCGTCAGGCTGGCCCTGATCAAACCGGTGCTGGCGCGGTTCGTGTCCAAGGGCGGCCCCGACGCCCTCAGCGCGGGGAACCTGACCACCACGGTCGTGCCGCGTGAGATCAAAAGCGGCATGGCGGCCGGACTCTTCACGGTGCCCGACGAGCGGTTGGCCTTCGACCTGATTTTCGGCCCCGTGATCATGGCCTTCAACGCCGTGATCAACGGGAGAGCCTCGGAAGAGTACGCCCGCAATCTGGCCCAGGCCGTGCTGCAGTCCCTGGGCGTCGACGCCGGCCGGGCCCGCGGCTATGCATGGCGTGATTTCGACGAAGTGAGCATCCCGGCCGGCTCCCTCTTTCATTGCTGATTTCAGGGCGGCTGCACGTTCCCCGCATATCCATCAGTCCCGGTCGCGGAATGCGCTGCGCATGGACGAATTTGCGGCAGAGCCGTTGCGTCCCGGACGTGTTGCGATGCCCTGTCGCTCCTGCGGCTTCTCGCCCCTCGGACGAGTGCGCGCAGTGACCTTGCAGAAGTCCTCCGGTCTGAAATAGACGTCTGCATGAACAGGAGAACGACCATGGAAAAGACGGCGACGTTCATCAGGGACAAGGATCAGGACGAACTGCTGAAGAAGGCCGCAAAGGCTCTATGCGGCGAACTGCGCGGCGTGCTCGCCGAGCGGGGCCGGGCGGTTCTCGGGGTGCCGGGCGGCAGGAGCGTCGCGAGGATTTTCGAGGTCATGCGCGAAGAGCGGCTGGACTGGGGCCGGGTCCATGTCTTTCTGGTCGACGAACGGCTGGTGCCCCTCGACCACCCCGACAGCAACTTCAGGCTGCTGCGCGAGCATCTTGTGGACCCTCTGGCCCGGGAGGGCCGGACGCCCCCCAACGCTCACCCGTTCCCAGGGGATGCCCCGGACCCGGAGCGGGCGGCGCGGGAATACGGCAGGGCACTGGCGGAGTTGGGCTCCCGGTTCGACGTCGTCCTGCTCAGTTCGGGCGAGGACGGGCATGTGGCGTCCCTCTTTCCGGACCATCACTCCGTCATGGACGCGCGGCACGGGTTTCTCGTCATGGACGACGCGCCGAAGCCGCCGCCGGGCAGGATGAGCGCGTCGGCATCCCTGGTGCGCGCCTGCGGGGTCGGCATCCTGCTTTTCGCCGGCCGGGCCAAGGCGGGGGCTTTCGCCAGATTCATGGACCCTTCCGCCCCCGTGTCCTCCTGCCCGGCCAAACTGGTGCTGCAGATGGAGAGTCCCTTCGTGTTCACGGATCTTGCGTGAACGCCGAAGCGGACTCACCCGGACCCTGCGCCCGTTTCGTCCCGCTTGACCGGCCCCACGGGGCGTGACACATCGGGAGTGCCTAGGAAAGGCGGATCCCAGCGGAGTTGGCATGATGAATACGGCAATCGGCTCGCCTCGTCGTCACGAGCCGGAACAGACACCGGCCTCGGACCCGCGCCGGGACAGGAGCGCCACGGGCGTGGTGGCCTGCCATACCTGCGACCTGCTGACGCGGCCTTCGGACGCGGCCGGCGCGACCTCCCTCTGTCCGCGTTGCGGGGCGGTGGTGTACCGGCAGAAGAGCAACAGCATAGACCGTCCCCTGGCCTTCGCCCTGAGCGGGCTGATCCTTTTCGCCATCGCCCTGACGCACCCCTTCCTGGCCATGAAGAGCGGGGGATTCGTGCAGGAGACCACGCTGCTGACGGGCATCTTCGAGCTCTGGAAGCAGCACCTCTACGGCCTGGGCGCGCTGGTGCTTTTAACCTGCGCCCTCATTCCCCTGGCCCAGCTTTCGGGCCTTCTCTACATCCTCATCCCCCTGCGCCTGAACACCGCGGCCCCGGGAAGCATTCCCATTTTCCGGGCCATCCTGCACGTCAACTCGTGGGCCATGATGGAGGTCTTCCTCATCGGCATCCTGGTGGCCCTGGTCAAGCTGG
>DPKT01000212.1 GCA_003542385.1 Desulfomicrobium sp. | reverse complement strand
CCGCGGAAGGTCACGCCCGCGCCGTGTTCGCGCAGCAGCCCGAGCAGGGCCGTTACTTCGTCTTCGCTCTCGATGTCCACGACCGCCCTGGCGCGGGGCTGGTAGATGCTCGCGTCGAGGGCGAACACGCGGGTGCGCACGGCATCGAGGTGCACGCGGTCAGGGGGCAGGATGCGCGCCAGCCCGGTACGGAGATCTGGTGGCAGCATGGTCGCTCCGTGTGGTCGAAGCCCCGGAAACGTCGAGCCGGGGCGGGTTTGCTGGAAGGTCTGAATCACTAGGTTCCCGCCGTTTCGAAGTCAATGCACCGCATTGTCCGCCGTCCCGCGTAAGTGACCGGTGGTCAGAAAAGGGTTGCCAAGAGAGGGGACGATCGATAATTGTTTATGCTTCGTATACGGCCTTTTTTTCAAGATATTCAATAAAAACATGGAGTTATGTTGCTTGTGGCGAAGTCGTCCGGCACGGCTCCGCAGGAGTACCGAATGAAAGCGAAAGGATTTGTGACCCTGGTCCTGGTCATGGCCATCTTCTGCGCCGCCTCGGCCCAGGCAGCGCGCGTCCTCAAGTTCGGCCACATCGCGCCGACCCAGATCGACAACAAGCCCTTCCCCATGCATCGCGCGGCACTGGCCTTCGCCGAGCACGTCGAGAAGGAGACGAAGGGCGAGATCAAGATCGAGGTCTTCCCCCTGGGCCAGCTCGGCAACGAGCGCTCCATGCTGGAGCAGGTCCAGTTCGGCACCCTGGACATGATGGACTGCACCACGGCGGTCATGTCCAACCTCATTCCGCAGGTGGGCCTGCTGGATCTCTTCTTCCTCTTCCCGAGCAAGGAGGTGGCCTACAAGGTCCTGGCCGACGAGGAGTTCAAGACCGTCATGGACGCCCTCATGCCGCAGATGGGGCTCATGCCCATCGGCTACGCCGAGAACGAGATGCGCGACTTCGGCGTGCGCGACCGGACCATCACCTCGCCTGAGCAGATGAAGGGCGTGCGCGTGCGCGTCATGGACTCCCCCGTCTTTCTGGACAGCTTCCGGGCTCTCGGCGCCAACCCCGTTGGCATCCCCTTCCCCGAACTGTACACGGCCCTGCAGCAGGGCGCCGTGGACATGCAGGAGAACCCCATCCCGACCTCGGTCATGATGAAGTTCACGGAAGTTGCCAAGTTCCTCACGCGCTCCTCCCACTCCCTGACCTGCCTGTACAAGATGGTCAGCCTGCCGGTCTGGGAAAGCCTGACCCCCGAGCAGCAGAAGATCTTCGTCGACGCGGCCAGGATCGCCGAGGACATCAACCGCTCCGAGAACACGAAGATGCGCGCGGAACTCGAACAGCTGGCCAAGGACAAGTTCGGGGCGACCATCGCCGAACTGACGCCGGAGCAGCGCGCGGCCTTCCACGACGCTGTCCTGCCCGTGCACGAGAAGTTCGCCCAGCAGGCCGGGACGATCCCGAACGACCCCAAGTTCGGGAAGTGGGCAGGCAAGCGCTACTACGACATGATCGTGGCCAAGGTGAGCGAATACGGCAAATAGGCTTTTCCTGACGGTCCCGGACCCGGTGCCGGGGCCGCACATGGTGACAACGAAGCGGGGCCTGCGGGCCCTGCCTTTTTTGAGAGAGACATGAAGAAGTTCCTGAACATTCTCGGCAACCTGGAAGAGCTGGCAGTGGGCGGCCTGCTCCTGCTCCTGGCTGTGGGCACGACCATCCAGGTCCTGACCCGCTATTTTCTCGGACTGACCTTCGACTGGTTCGACGAGGGCAGCCGCTACCTGGTGGTCTTCGCCACCTTTGCCGGCGCCGGCCTGGCCGTGAAACACGGGGCGCATTTCTCCATGGAGGCCGTGACCCAGTACGCCCCCAGGCGTGTCGCGGCGGCCCTTCGCGCCCTGGCCAACATCCTGAGCGCCGTCGTCATGCTGGTCATCGCCTGGTTCGGCTGGGAGCAGACCGCTCTGCTGGCCCGCTACGGCATGACCATGGCCTCCCTCGGCCTGCCCATGTGGGTGGCCTATCTGCCCATCCCCATCTTCGGGGTGAGCATCGCCGCGCGTTTCGGCTGCAAGGCCTGGGAGCACGCGCGCATCGTCTTCGACGGCGGAGAAGGGGAGGGCGCCTGATGATCTGGTTCATCGTCTGCGTATTCCTCGGCCTGCTCCTGCTGTCCACGCCCATCGCCATCGTGGTCCTGGCCACCACGGCCGGGGCCGTAACCCTGTTCATGAACGTGCCCCTGACGGCCCTGGTGCAGCAGCTCTTCCGCGGGCTGGACAACTTCCTGCTCCTGTCCATCCCCTTCTTCATCCTGGCCGGAAACATCATGGCCGAGGGGCGCATCGCCCACTACCTCGTCGAGTCCATGAACGCCTGCGTGGGGCGCTTTCGGGGCGGGCTGGCCCTGGCCGGCATCCTGACCTGCATGTTCTTCGCGGCCATCTCCGGGTCGAGCCCCGCCACGGTCATCGCCGTGGGCAGCATCATGATCCCGGCCCTCATCCGCGCAGGCTACGACGAGAAGTTCAGCATCGGCCTCATAACCAGCGCCGGCACCCTGGGCATCCTCATCCCGCCGTCCATACCCATGGTCCTCTATTCCCTGGTGGGCAACACCTCGGTCAGCGACATGTTCATGGCCGGGGTCATGCCCGGCGTGGTGCGCGTCGTCGTGCTGGGCGCCTTCGCCCTGTACATGGCCAGGCGCCACGGCTGGGGGGCGACGTCCACCCATTCCTTCGGTGAGACCATGCGCATCCTCGGCCGCGCCTCGTGGGGACTGGCCATGCCGGTCATCGTCCTGGGCGGGATCTACTCGGGCATCTTCACGCCCACCGAGGCGGCGGGGGTGTCCGTGGTCTACGCCCTGCTGGTCGAGACCTTCGTCTATCGCTCCCTGACCTGGGCCAAGTTCCGGGCCATCCTGGTCAAGAGCGCGGTGCTGTCCTCGGCCCTGCTGTTCATCATCGCCTGCGCCATGCCCTTCATCTGGCTGCTGACGCGCGAGCAGCTGCCGGCCCAGGCCGCCCAGTTCATCAGCGCGCATATCGGCAACAAGTACGTCTTTCTCTTTCTGGTCAACGTGCTCCTGCTGCTCATCGGCTGCGTCATGGACATCGTGACCTCCATCCTGGTCCTCACGCCCATCTTCCTGCCCATGCTGATCCATTTCGGCATCGACCCAGTGGCCTGGGGCATCATGATGATCGTCAACGTCGAGATCGGTTTCCTGACCTTTCCCTTCGGCCTGAACCTCTTCGTGGCCATGGGCATCACCGGCAAACCGCTGACGGAAATCGCCCGGTCGGTGCTCCCGTTTCTCGTCCTGCTCTTCCTCTGCCTGCTGATGGTGACCTACATTCCGGTCATCTCCACCTGGCTGCCGTCGATTCTCAGATAGCGCGGAAAAACGAATGGCCGCGGGCATCTCTCAGCCCGCGGCCATTCGCGTCGTTCAAGGCATGGCCCCTTTTCAGTGCGCTACGGACGTCTCCTCGATGGCCGAGCAGCAGACCATGTTCCGTCCGCTGGCCTTGGCCAGGTAGAGGGCCTGGTCGGCCTTGAAGATGAGGGATTCGGGCTTGGCCAGGGCACCGGGCTTGACCCCTGCGATGCCGATGGAGGCCGTGACCCGGAAGCGCTTGCGCTGCACGCGGAATACGGTCTGCCCGATGACGTCGCGCAGGCGTTCGGCCAAGGTCCAGGCATGCTCCTCTTTGGTCTGGGGCAGGATGACCACGAACTCCTCCCCGCCGTAACGGGCCGGGAAATCGGATTCGCGCAGGGTCTTCTGCAGGATGCGACCGACCTCTTTAAGCACCATGTCGCCGGCCTGGTGGCCGTAGGTGTCGTTGACGGACTTGAAGTAGTCCAGGTCGATCATCATCAGGCTCAGTTCATCCTGATGGCGCTGGTGGCGCTTCATTTCCTCGCGCAGACGCATGTCAAAATGGTGACGATTGGAGATGCGCGTCAGGCCGTCATGGTCGGCCCTGGCCTTGGTCTTGCGGAATTCCAGACTGTTGCGCATGGCCAGGGCCAGGTGGTTGGCGGCCGAGGTCAGGATGCGAAGCCGGTCCCGGCCGAGGGCCGACGCCTCCCGCGAACTGATGATCAGCGTGCCGAAGGGCTCGGGGCCCACGCTCAAGGGGAGGGTGACCAGCTGGTCCAGCTCGGGCGCTTCGTCTTCGATGCCATCGCGGGGGTTCAGGAAAGACACCTGGTAGCCGCGGATGGCGTCCCTGTTCAGCCGTCCGGCTACGCTCAGCAGGTGGTTGACCCAGTCTTCCTGTCTTGCCTGGGGGAGATTTTCGGGCAGGAACAGTTCGGCTTCCGTCTGGCCTTCGGCGGCGTTCCAGAAAACCCCGAACACCGAACGCACGTCGAGCAGCAGACCCAGATCCTCGGCGCTGTTCGAGAGGATCACCGCCGGGTCAAGGGTTTGACTGGCCCGGGTCAGGACCTGGTTGAGGAAGGCCAACTGTTCGTTCTTGCGGGCCAGGAGTTCGCGCTCGAGGCTTATTTCCCGCGCCATCATGAAGATGTCCTGATACATGCTGGATACTTCTTCCGCCTGATGCAGGGCGCGGGCAATTTTTGCCCCGTCCAGGGGGCAGGTCACGAGGGTCAGGAACGAGCCCGAGGCCATGAATTCGAGTGCTTCCGGATCGGTTTCATCCGCGATGAGGAGGAACTGCCAGGACTCGTTGGACGCGATCCGCTCCCTGGTCCCGGGGTCCAACCCCTTCCAGGTGGTGACGGCCACGAAGGCCAGCCCGCCATGCGTAGCCTCGCCCATGAACGATATCGCCCCGTCGACGGGAAGGTTTTCCAGACGGTGCGTTTCGGGCAGATGCGGCACCAAACCTGAAACGATTTGCGGGGCGAGGGCCACACCCAGAGTCGGGCGTTTAGGGGTTTCCATGATTCCTCCGAACATCGGAAAAATGACATTTTTTACGTGATTAGCAAGTTTGCTGCCATCCCGGCAGCCGAGGCCCGAGAAGCGGGCGTTTTCCGGAGGCGGGGTGAAGAAGTTCCGAAGCGTCCTCGTGTCCGCAACGTCCTTCCTTCAGGCCCGGATATTGCTTGGTACGGGCATGGCGCACGATCCCGGCCCCGTCTGGGGCACTCTCGACCCGTTCGTTGAGGACGGGCCCATTCTCGGCCGCAAGGTCGCGAACACGGGATTTCTGCGCGCCCTGCTGACGGCTGACCCCTTCGCGCACTACCACTTCTTTCTGCCCGACATGCACAGCGGAGCGGCTCTGGAGACTTTCGTGCGCTCAGCCTGCCCCGGCGCAGCGCCCAAGATCCGCATCCTGCCGCGCACGGCCCTGCCGGAATATCTGGCGTCCACGACCTACCACTGCTTTCACCTCTCGGACTGCCTGACCCACCAGGGCTTCCTGGCCGCCGTGCGCAACCGCCTGGCCCGCAATGTCTTTCCCATAACGGGCGTGACCCATTCCCTGTCCTACGCCCGCTACGGCCAGTCCTTCGCCCAGCACGTATGGGCCGGGGCCACGGAGCGGGACTGCATCGTGGCCACGTCGAGGGCCGGGGCGGCGGTGGTCCGCGAGGAACTGGCCGCGCTTCGCGAGCACTGCAACGCTCCCGCGCCGCAGGTGGACGTGGTGCCCCTCGGCGTGTGGCGGGACGAATTCGCGGATATTGGGGGGGAGAGCCTGCCGGACGTTGCGGCGGGAAAAACCGTGTTTCTGGTGCCGGGGCGCATCAGCCCCTATTCGAAGATGGACCTGTTGCCGCTGCTGCGCGCCTTCCAGCGCCTGCGCCGGGGCGGAGCGGACCTGAGCGGAATCTGTCTGGTTCTGGCCGGGAGCCCCGACGAGGGCGCGTCCCTGCCCGGGACCCTGACCAACCTGGCGGCCAACATCGGGCTGCGCCTGGTGGTCGTGCGCTGCCCCGACGACGGGGCCAAGAAGGCGCTCCTGGGGCGGGCCGACGTGGTCGTGTCACTGGCCGACAACCCACAGGAGACCTTCGGCCTGACGCTCCTGGAGGCGGCCGCCGCGTGCAAGCCCGTCATCGCCTCGGACTACGACGGCTACCGGGACCTCGTGGTCCACGGGAAGACGGGGCTGCTGGTCCCCACGGCGGACAGCGGCGAGGTCGGCGAGGTCTCGCTCCTGGCCCCGCTCCTGTACGACACGGCATACCACCTCTGGCTGGCCCAGGACGTGGCCGTGGACGTGGGGGAACTGGCCGCGAGCCTGGGCGTCATGCTGCGACCGGAGGTCAGGGCGGAGATGGGCCGGGCGGCCAGGGAGCATTCGGCGGCCTTCGACTGGCCGGCGGTCATAGGACGGTATCTTGCGCTCTGGGAGCGGCTGGGGGCGGAACCTGCGCCCGCGCCGGGAGAGGGTGAGAGCCTCCATCCCCTGGCGTTGGACCACGGCAGGATTTTCGGCGGTTACCCGACACGGAGGCTGCAAGACAAGGATATGCTGGAAATAACGGACTTGGGGCGGGCCGTGTACCGCGGCAAGGATTTTCCGGTGGTCTATGCGGGCGTTGAGGGCCGGGTCGACCTGGAACTCATGCGCATGGTGCTGGTCTGGACCCGGCATCCCGTGGATTGGGCGTCCCTGAAGGCCCGCGCCGAAGGGCATCCGGCTGCGACGGCCACCGTGATGTGGATGCTCAAGGGCGATCTCCTGCGTTTCACCTGAGCGGTGGAGCAACGCAGTCCGGAATCAATTACCGTCGTTTTCCCGTCCGTATTTCTCGTAATATCCCCGCGGTGTGAGCATCTTGCCGTTCACGAGTCGCGTTGCGGAATTGCCCACGATGACCGTGGTCAGCATGTCCGCCCATTCGGGGTCGCAGGAGCCCAGGGTGGCGGTACGTACCTCCTGGTCCGGCCGGTAGGCGTTGCGCACGAAGCCTACGGGCGTGTCCGGGCCGCGCTGCGCCGCGATCATCTCCAGGGCCTTGGCCAGGTAGGAGCCGCGCTTGCGGGACTTGGGGTTGTAGAGGGCGATGACGAAGTCGCCCTCGGCCGCGCAGCGCACGCGGCGCATGATCAGCGGCAGGGGGGTCAGCAGGTCCGAAAGGGAGACGGCGCAGAAATCGTGCATGAGGGGCGCGCCCAGGAGGGCGGCCGCCGCGCACAGGGCCGGGATGCCGGGCACGATGTCCAGCTCCACCGCATGAAGGAGCCCTTCGCGTTCCAGATATTCCAACACCAATCCGGCCATGCCGTAGACGCCGCTGTCGCCGGAGCTGACCACCACCGTGTCCAGGCCCGAAAGGGCGAAGTCCACGGCCTTGGCCGTGCGCTCCATC
The DNA here is from genome assembly GCA_003542385.1 of Desulfomicrobium sp. GTDB lineage: Bacteria > Desulfobacterota > Desulfovibrionia > Desulfovibrionales > Desulfomicrobiaceae > Desulfomicrobium. Next base: position 736 of record DPKT01000212.1, on the reverse strand, counting down.
TCCTTCTTCATGGGGCTCGAAAACAGGGTCTTGCCCGCCAGCAGCTTCGGGTCCACCAGATCCATGTACCGGTCGTAGCCGACCACGGCCCCGGCCCGCACCAGGCACTCCAGGGCCATGGGCGCCAGGAGGTCCGCGCTGCCGGGCCCCAGGCCCACCACGGTCAGCCGGCCAGGGCCACCGTCACGTTCCCGCACACGGTCTTGGGCACGATCAGCCGCGCCGCCGGGTTCAACTTCAGTGCCGCCTGTAAGCTCGCCGCTTCGCATACGCTTCTCGCTCCTATCTTGTCCCGCACCCGTTCCGAAGGGTTGGGCACCGGTGTTCCGTCCAGCAATGATCCGTCGAAAAACTCCAGGGGCAGTCCCAGGTCGCGGGCCGCGTCCAGGAGCCCCGCCTCGTCGGCTTTCAGGTCCACGCTGGCCAGTCTGGCCAGGCATGTCACGGCAAGCCCGTTATCCCGTATGACCCCGGCCAAAGCCTGCAGGATCTCGTCCTTGGAGACGCCGCGGCGGCAGCCGATACCGGCGCACAGATCCCGCGGATGCAGGATCAGGCCCGGGGCCGACTCGGCCCGCCGGGTGACCAGGACCTGGGCCCGCGGGTCGTCGACCAGCTCGAAAAATTTCTCCATATGGGCATCGTCAGCCAAGCCCAGACGGTTCTCCGGGTCGTGCACCGTGACCCGGCCGCCCTCGGCCAGGGTCATGTTGACCGGGGCGATGCGGGACGTGTC
>DPKT01000036.1 GCA_003542385.1 Desulfomicrobium sp. | reverse complement strand
CACGCCCTGCCGCACGGGGTACGTCAGCAGGTCGATCAGCCCCACGGTCAGAAGCCGCCCGAACTCCACCTCGTCCAGCACATGCACGCGCTCGAACGTGAAGACCGGGTTGGCGATCCGCCCGGACTGGGCCGCCTCGGCGGCGCGCTCCCAGTTCCTGGCCAGAATCGCCTGGAACTCCGGGCTGTTGACCATGGCCAACTGCACCGCCAGATCCTCGTCCAGGACCTTCGTCAGGAGTTCCGCGGCCTTGGCATCGAGGGCCTGCCGCTGCTCCGCGTCCCTGGCCAGCACGGCCGTGGCGTCGGTGAACCCGGACACCCGGGCATTGGTCCGTTCCAGGGATCTGTCGAAATCCGCCGTGGCGCAGGCGGCCAGGCCTGCGGCCAGAAACAACGCCACGAACGCCCTGGACAACCCGGCGCCCGCGCTCATTGCGCCTCCCCGTGGTCGTGCCCGTGGGCCTCGCCGTGTCCGGTACTGCCTTGCGCCCCCTTTTCCTCCGGCTGTGCCGCCTCGCGGGCATAGGTCCTCCACCCGCCTATCTCCCCGACCCTGTCGTTGGACTGCCGCCACGGGGCGACGGGCTGATGGGCATAGGGCGCATAACCGTCGAAGACCGACTCGAAATGCAGGGCCTCGGCCGGCGGGGTGGCCGCCGCCTCCCCCTGTCCCGCCGCCCCGGCCTGAATCGGAAATGCGAGCAGCGCGGCTAGAGCGAACGCCCGTGCGATGACATCCATGGAATCTCTCCCGGTGAACTGGTTCTCTGGGACATGCCTGAATATAAAAGTATGACTGCGCGCACAGATTGCAAGCCGTGGCGGAGCATTTCCACGGGCGGCCTTGAGGATCAGCCCTTGCGCACGACCCGCCTGATGCGCTCCAGGATGGCCATGCCGTCGCAGGGCTTCTGGAACACGTCCTCCTCGCCCAACCCCAATTCGCCGATGTCGATGTAGCGGCGGAAATCCGTGGAGCCGGTGTGGAGGATGGAGCGGGCGCAGAGTCCCTGCTCCGCGGCGGCACGGATGAACTCCGCGCCGTTCATGGCCGGCAGGCGGATGTCCACGACGCAGACGTCCGCGGGTTCGAGCCGCAGCTGTTCCAGGGCCTCTTCGGCCGAATGGGCGCTGCGGAGGTCGAATTCCTCGAAATCTTCCAGAAAGCCGACCAGGGAGGAGCGGATATGCTCCTCGTCGTCGATGATCATGACTCGTGGGGGCACGCATCCTCCCTTGTCTGCACTTGCCCGGCGGCGGGAAGGTCGATGGTGAATTTCGCCCCCCGGCCCGGCGCCGATTCGAGGCTCATGCAGCCGTCATGGCTGCGGGTGATGATGAAATAGGACACGGACAGGCCGAGCCCCGTGCCCACGCCGGGCGGCTTGGTGGTGAAGAAGGGTTCGAAGGCCCTGCGCTGGACATCCGGCGGCATCCCCGGCCCGTTGTCCTCGACCTGCGCAGTGACCCTGGCGTCGCGGCCGGAAAGGCGGATCGAGATACGCGGGTCGGGAATCTCGGGACTGGCCGAAGCCATGGCCTGGGCCGAGTTGCGCAGCAGGTTGAGGAAGACCTGCTCGATCTCGGTTTCCGTGCAGTTGACCAGATGGGGGCCGTCATCGATTTCCCAGACGATCAGGATCTTCCTGAAATCATAATTCTTCTTCAGGTCGTAATCGCTTTCGGCCAGGAAAAGGGAGCGTTCGATGATGTCGCGCAGGTCGCAGACCCTGCGCCTGGACTCGCTGCGCCGGCTGAAGTCGAGCATGTGGCGGATGATGTCGGCCGCGCGCAGGGCGGCCTGCTGGATGTTATCGATGAACCCGTACAGGCCGCGGGCCCGCATGTACTGGTCGAGCAGGTTCATGTCGAGGCCGATGCCGCGCGCCACCTCGATGTTCTTCGGGAAATCGGGCCTGGTGCGCTGCGAGAGGTTCTGGCTGGTGACCATGATGATGCCCAGGGGGTTGTTGATCTCGTGCGCCACGCCTGCGGCGATGCCGCCCACGGAAATCATCTTCTCGGACTGGATCATCATGTCCTGCATGCGCTTGAGTTCCGTGACGTCGCGCAGCACGCACAGCACGCACTCGCGCCCCTCCAGCAGGACCCTCTGGGCCGAGAGCACGCACGGGACCACGCTGCCGTCCTTGCGGCGCAGGGAGAAGTCGACATTCTCGACGAGATCGCGCTCCAGGACGGCCTGCCGCAGGGCTTCGCGTTCGCCGGGCCTGCCGTAGAGCAGCAGGTCGCTGGCGGTCCTGCCCACCGCATCCTCCCAGGCATGGCCGGCGACCCTCGAGAAGGCCTCGTTGACGTCGACGATGCGTCCGTGTTCGAGTTCCATGAGCACGATGGCGTCGGGGGACAGCCGGAAAAGACGCGAGAACTTCTCCTCGGACTGCCGCAGCCGCTCCTCCACCTCCTTGCGCTCGGTGATGTCGATGCCGATGCCCGTCAGGAACGCTTCCCCGTCCACGGTCACCCCTACGCCCGAGAAGAGCATCGGTATCCTGCGGCCGTCCTTGACCGTCATCTCCGCCTCCACCGTAGCCGCCCCGTCCTTTTTCCCGCGGCGCAGCGCATCCACGACCCGAGAGACATTCTCCCCCGGGCCGGCGAACCAGTCGAACAGGCTGCGGCCCGATATCTCCTCCGAAGAGTACCCCGTCATGACCTCGTGGGCCCTGTTCCAGCGCACGAGCCGTCCATGACTGTCGTACAGGAACAAGAGGCCCGGGACGCTCTCGAAGATGGCGGCCATGAGCTGCCGCTCCCTCGCCAGGGACCGCTCGGCCTCCTTGCGGGCGCTGACATCCTCAACCACGCCGTTGAGCAGCAGGGGGCTCCCGCCGCCGTCCCGCTGAACCGAGGCCGTCAAAACCGCGTCGAAGGCGGTCCCGTCCTTGCGCACGAACTCGGTCTCGATGCTGACCGGCCTGTCCGACTGCAGGACCGTCTGCAGAAAATGCAGCCGGGCGGCGGGGTCGGCGTAGACGGCCTGGACATTGGCGTTGTCCGAACCCATGAACTCATACTGGTCGACGTAGCCGAACATGCGGGCCAGGGCCGGGTTCCCCTCCAGCAGGGCCCCTTCGAAGGTCGTGCGGAAAATGCCTACCGGGGAGTTGTCGAAAATGGCCCGGTACCGCTCTTCGCTCTCGCGCAGCTGGTTCATCTGCCGCTCGATGGTCCGCCCCATGCCCAGAAAGGTCCGCCTCAGGGGGATGAACTCGGCATACTCCACATCGGGCGGGGGGACGTCGAACGCCCCCTTGACGTAGGCGCCGACCAGCGCGTCCAGGGCGTCGAAGGGTCCGCGGAAATAGCGCCGCAACAGACGCGCGGCCAGAAAGTACTGCACGACGATGATGAGCAGGGCGATCCCGCCCACGGCCAGGCCGATGCTCGTCAATGTCCTGACCCTGCCCGATTCGTCCAGGCCCAGGCGGACATGGCCGATGACCTGCCCTTCGTAGATCACGTCGACCTCGCGAAGAATGAACAGCTTTCCGCCGCCGTCGTACGCGAACCACGACTCTCCCCGCCCGTCGCGCAGTTCGAGCAGCCCCACGGCGGGGTTCATGGCCGTGGCCTGGGCCACGGCCACGGCGCTGTCCTTGTCCAGAGCCCAGAACGGCGTCTCAAGGGACTTGGACAGAAAATCGATGGTGCTCTCGGCCTGTTCCTCCATCTGCACCCCGACCCTCCAAGTCAGGAACAGGAACACCACGGCCGTGACGACCAGCACGATGCCCGTGCTGAGGATGCCCAGGGACAGGGACAGGCGGTTGGACAGGGAAGGCGGCGCAACAGGAGAAGGCATGTATGGCTCCGGTCCGGACGTGATGCGTGTCGTGCCCGCGGTCGTCCTCGACTCAAGGGGGACACCGCAGCGGCGACTTCCGTGTACCCCAAAAATCTTTCCTTTTCGAGAAAAACCTCATCCCGCAGCTCTCGGCCGGCAGCGGCGCAACGATTCAGCAATCAGGAGCGGGACACTGCACACGAGAACGCCGCGCGGAAGCCGATGGATTTTAAAGTTCGATGCATGTGTTCAAAATGCATCATTTCACGATCACCGCATTGAAACTCGAAATTTATTGCTGTAATGTTCCTGTCATATGAATACCGTATGACAATTCTGCTGATACATGACGAAACAGCTCTTCCCGGGAGTTCACGAGCAGCCATGTCATACATCCATGCCGGAAGAGAATGACACATTGAGAAGCATTGCAGTTCCAGAGGGAGGAGCATGAAGATCGAGATGGAACCGGGCAAACTGCCGCCATCCGAAACCGGAGAAGGCATCGACGGCCAGAGGTGGCCCGCACCCGGCGTCCCGGGAGCTGCGGCCGACGTGTCGACCATGATCCGGAACCTTTCCGGCAGGACGATTCTGGAAGCCATGCAGGAGATCGTCGCCATCAAGGACTCCTGCGGCGTCTACAGGGCGGTCAACCCGGCCATGTGCCGGTTTCTCGGAAAGCCTGAGTCGATGATTCTCGGGCGCACCGATTTCGACCTGTTCCCGCCCGACCTGGCCGCCTCGTACCAGGCCCAGGACACGCAGGTCATGGAGAGCCTCGCCCCGCGCAGCATCGAAGAGCAGGCCCGGGGCTCGGGGCAGCCCATCTGGGTCAGCACGACCAAAAGCCCCGTTCTCGACCAGGACGGCCGATGCGTCGGCGTGCTGGTCGTGGTCCGCGACATCACGGTTCGCAAGGCGGCGGAAGAGAGCGCCAAAAGACGGATTCTCTTCCAGCGCATCCTGGTCAATGTCGCCGCCACCTGCATCAATATCACCCTGGACGAGGTCGATGCGGCCGTCCACGGCTGCCTGGAGGAGATGGGCAAGTTCGTCGACGCCGACCGGGCATACATTTTCGAATTCGATTTCGAACACGGCATCGCCGTCAACACCCACGAGTGGTGCGCCGAGGGCATACCCGCCCAAATCCAGAATCTGCGGGAGCTGCCCCTGGACCTGATCGGCGACGGCCTGGCGGAACTGACCCGCGGCCGGCCCCACCATGTCGAGGACGTCACGGCCCTGCCCCCCGGGCCCCTGCGGGACACCCTCGAACCGCAGGGGATCAGGAGCCTCATGACCGTGCCCCTGCTGCGCGGGGAACGGTGCATCGGCTGCGTCGGCTTCGATTCGGTCCGACAGGCCCGGCCGTTCTGCGACGACGAGTACACCCTCCTGGCCATGTTCGCGCGCATGCTCGTCAACATCGGCCTGCGCCGGGAAGTCGAGGAGTCCCTGCGGCTGGCCGGCCTCAAGGCCCAGGCGGCCAGCGACGCCAAGAGCGAATTCCTGGCCAACATGAGCCACGAGATCCGCACCCCCTTGAACGGCATACTCGGCATGCTGCAGCTCATGAACACCACGAGGCTGGACGCCGAACAGTGCGAGTACGTACACATGGCCATCCAGGCGGCCCAGCGCATGACGCGTCTTCTGTCCGACATCCTCGACCTCTCCAGGGTCGAGGCCGGCAAGCTGACCCTGCAGGAGGGCCCCTTTTCCCTGAGCGAGGTCAGGCGCTCGGTCCTGGACATCTTCAAGCCGGTCAGCTCCCGCAAGGACGTGCGCACCAGCTTCGAACTCGACCCGCTCCTGCCCGCGCGCCTCGTGGGCGACGAGACGCGCCTGCGGCAGATTCTCCTGAACCTCGTCGGCAATTCCCTCAAGTTCACCGAACGCGGCTTCGTGCGCGTCGAGGCGTCGCTCCTGGGTTCCGACGCCGGCAAACAGGCTGAGCGTGGCCTTCCGCGTCTCCGACAGCGGCTGCGGCATCCCCGAGGACAAGCTGGGCGTCATCTTCGAACCTTTCGAACAGCTCACCCAGGCTTGCAACCGCGGGGCGGGCCTGGGCCTGGCCATCGTCCGCCGCCTGGTCGAGCTCATGGGCGGCCGGATCGAAGCCAGGAGCCGACCGGACGAGGGCACGACCATGACCGTGACCCTGCCCTTCGGCCTGGCCGACGAACAGGAGGACCCGCCTGCGCCGCCGCCCGGTTCGGAAATACGGACAGGGCATCGCATCCTGCTCGTGGAGGACGACCTCTTCAACCAGAAGACCGCCACAGCCCTGCTCCAAAAGTCCGGATACGCGGTGCGCGTGGCCGGTACGGGCCTGGAGGCCCTGCACATCCTGGAGGAAACAGGCTTCGACTGCATCCTCATGGACATCCACCTGCCCGGCCTCGACGGCGTGGAAACGGCCCGCATCATCCGCAACGCCCCGGAATTCCGGGCCCATGCCGGCACCCCGATCATCGCCGTGACCGCCAACGCCATGCTCGGGGACAGAGAGCGCTTCCTGGCGGCCGGGATGAACGACTTCATCGCCAAGCCCATGGAGTTCAGCTCCCTGGTCGCGGTCATCGAGAACGCGACCAGTGCCCGGAGCGCTCCGCGTTGACCGCGACCGGCCGGACCGGGCATATCCGGCCTTGTCATTTGCGCATCAAGCGGGTAAGGAGTGCTGGCTTTAACCAAAAACTCCTGAAAACACGCAAGAAGGTATCCGTTTTATATGGCCAAGGAAGAGTCAATTGAAGTCGAAGGTGTCGTCGAGGAAGCCATGCCCAATGCCATGTTCCTGGTGCGTCTGGAAAACGGACATCAGGTGCTCGGGCACATTTCCGGCAAGATGCGCAAGTTCTACATCCGCATCCTGCCCGGCGACCGCGTCAAGGTCGAGCTCTCGCCGTACGACCTGACCCGCGGCAGAATCACCTACCGCTTCAAGTAGTCCCCCTCGCACGAGTTCCCGGCACGCGCCGACTGGCGCGTGCCGTTTTTTTATCGTCCACTTCCGCCTTGTCATCACGCAGTACCTGCCTTACCCCGTACCCATGGCCGAAATAGATCTGCATACCCACTCCACCGCCTCCGACGGCACCCTCCGTCCCGCGGAGCTCATCGCCGCGGCAGCGCGGGCCGGCCTCAAGGCCATCGCCCTGACGGACCACGACACGGTCGAGGGGCTGCCCGAGGCCTGCGCCGCCGGGAGCGGACTGGGGCTGGAGGTCATCGGCGGCTGCGAACTGAGCGTCGAGTCGGAACACGGCAGCATGCACCTTCTGGGGCTTTGGATTCCGCTCGATTCGTCCAGACTCCAGGCGGCCCTGGACCGTCTGACCGTGCTGCGCAGGCAGCGCAACGAAGCCATCATCGGCAACCTCAACAGACATGGGGTCAGGGTCACCTATGACGAACTGGAGGAGGTCGCCGGCGGAGGCAGCGTCGGACGGCCGCACATCGCCCAGCTCCTGGTGGCCAAGGGCGTGGCCGTCAATTTCCAGGACGCGTTTCTGAACTGGCTGCGGCCGGGGACCAAGGGCTACGCCCCCAAGGAAAAGCTCCTGCCCCGCCAGGGCATCGAACTGCTCAAGGACGAGGACGCCACGGTCATCCTGGCCCACCCCTGCACCCTGCGCCCGCAGGACCGCAGCCTCGAAGAGGTGGTCAGTGAGCTCAAGGACTGGGGGCTCGACGGGGTGGAGGTCTTCTACTCCATGCACACCCAGGCCCAGACCAACGCCTACGCCGACCTCTGCCGCAAGCTCGACCTGCTCCCGAGCGCCGGGTCCGACTTTCACGGCGACAACAAGCCCGGCATCGCCCTGGGACGCGGCAAGGGCGGCCTGCGCCCGTCCTACGAACTGGTGCGGCGAATGAAGGAACGCCGCGCGTCTTTGGGGCAACCCCTTACGTCCTGCTCCTGACCATGCCCAAACCGCTCCCCGAACTTCTCGCCCCGGCCGGCAACCCGGACAAACTGGCCACGGCCCTGGCCTACGGCGCAGACGCGGTGTACCTGGGTGGCCGCGCCCTGAGCCTTCGCGCCAAGACCGAAGGCTTCTCCTTCCCGGAACTGCGCAGCGCCGTGGAACTGGCCCACGGCAAGGGCGCCAAGGTCTATTTCGCCCTCAACCTCCTGGCCCGCGAAGAGCATCTGGCCGGAGTCGAGGCCTACCTGGAGGAACTGGCGGACATCGCCGTGGACGGCGTCATCATCGCCGACCCGGGCATCGCGGCCATGGCCAGGCGCCGCGCGCCGCACATCCCCATCCACATCTCCACCCAGGCCAACACCTCCAACTCCGCCGCGGCGGCCTTCTGGCGC
>DPKT01000229.1 GCA_003542385.1 Desulfomicrobium sp. | reverse complement strand
CACTGACCGTATCCGGCCATCTGGCGGGCAGCATCCGGTATCAACTCATGAACAAGAATTCCGTGCGGATCGGCACGAACCGGGTGTACGCGGCCATCCATCAGCTCGGCGGAAAGACCGCGCCGCGCGTGATCCGGCCGGTGCGCAAGCGGGCGCTCAAGACGCCCTTCGGTTTGTTTGCAAAAATCAACCATCCGGGATCGAATATTCCGGCGCGGCCCTACCTGGGCCTGAGCCAGGCGAACAGCGACGCGATCCTGGGGATGATTAACGAGTACCTAAGCAGGGCTGAGGGCATGAAGAAGGGCTGAGGGCTGAAACCTGAGGGATGAAGAAGGAAGGTAAGATGACAAGATTTGACGTTGTTTTAAAGGAAATGACCGGCGCGCCCGCCGAATTTTGCGTGCTGCCCGCGGGCCGCATCGATATGAAGGACTATGGCTCTGCCGAGCTGGACGAGGCCGGCGCCGCGTGCATCATCGCCGAGTACGATCGGCGCGGGCTGGACATGGTCATCGACTACGAGCACCAGACCCTGAAAGACACCCAGGCCCCCGCGGCCGGGTGGATCAAGAGCCTGGTCTGGAAGGGCGCCGAGGGGCTGTGGGCCGTGGTGGACTGGACCGTCCAGGCCGCCGCATACCTGGCCAACCGGGAGTACCGGTACTTCTCGCCCGTGGTGTCCATCCATGAAAAAACGGGGCGGATCATCGGCCTGCTCAACGTGGCCCTGACCAACATGCCCCGCATCGACAACCTCAAGCCGCTGGTGGCTAAATATCAAGGGGCCGCTGAGCCCCGACACGAAAAGGAGAGAAACATGATCGAGAAGCTGAGAAAGCTGCTGGGCCTGGCGGACGACGCCGGGGAAGACCAGGTGATGACGGCCGTGACCGAGATCGCGGCCAAGGCAAAAACCGGAAACATCGTGGCATGCAGGGAGGTCCTGGAGGCCCTGGGCGCGAAGGAGGGCGCGGGCAGGGACGAGGTGATCGCCCTGGTCGCATCCATCAAGGCGCCGCAAGACGCGGCCGTTCAGCTCAGCCGGGAGGTGGTGGCTCTGAAGCAGAAGATCGCGTCGATGGAGCAGGAGGACCTGGTCGCCGTGGCCCTCAAGGACGGCAAGACCTCCCCTGAGGAGCTGGACAAGTGGGGCCGGGAACTGGCGCTGAAAAGCCCGGATCAGTTCAGGATCATCGTTTTGTCCCGCCCGGCGGGCAGCGTGATTCCCGTGGACGGCATCCGGATCTCGGCAAAGGCCCCGGCGTGCGACGCAGAGCAGGAACGCGTCGCGGCCCTGTTCGGCAACACGGCGGAAGACATCGCCAAGTACGGCAAAAAGTAAGGGCGGAAGACCGACCGTTCGCCCCAACAAAGGAGGATAAAATATGACGGCATTATCGGCAGACAAAAACATCCAGCGCACCGAAGGGGTGACGCATCCATTCCCGGTGGACGACGGGGACAAGATCTACGCCGGCGCCCTGGTCTGCGTCAACGCGGACGGGTACCTGGTTCCCGGCGGCGACACGGCGGGCCTGATCTTTGTCGGCGTGTCCGAGGAGCAAAAAGACAACACCAGCGGCGATGACGGAGACCTGACGTGCAGCGTGCGGCGCCGGGGATTGTTCCGCTGCGCCATCGCCGCGGCCACCCAGGCCAACGTGGGAGACAACGTGTTCCTGGTCGATGACCAGACCGTGGGCCTGGCCGCCACCACCACGAACGACATCTTCTGCGGCATCATCGCCGCCTTCATCGACACCACCCACGTATGGGTGGACATCGAGCCGGCCATACGCCAGGCGGACGTGGCGACCCACATCGCCGACGCGAGCGGGGCGCACAGCGCCAGCGCCATCTCCATTCTGGACGAGGGGACGCACACCGAAACGGGGGACGTCGAGGCGGCGCTGCAGGAAATCTACGCGAGCCTGCTGACCGCCAAGGGCGTCATCCAGATCCCCATGCCGGTCATCACCGACGCCGGCGTGGCCCTGGCCGCGTTCACCAGCGCAGACGCCGCGACGATGGGCTACTGCGTCACGGCCAAGGGCCTGGGCATCCGGTGGAACAACCACGCCACCCCCGGCGCGGTCGGCACGAAGGTGATCATGCCGCCCGACGCGGATGTGACCGCGAACGCGGTGCTGCACATCCTCGCGGCCAAAACCGGCGCCACGGCCGGAGACGCCACAAAGTTTACCGTTGGCGCATACAACAACGACGTGGGCGCAGCCTACGACGCGGACGACACCTTCGGCGGGGACACCAGCGCCATGACCGGCGACGCCACGGCCAAGACCGTGCAGGAGGTGACCCTGACCCTGGCGCTTGCCAACCTCACGGCGTACCCGGCGGCGGTCGAGCTGACCATCAAACCCAAGGACGGCACGCTGGGCGTGGACGACGTGATCATGCTGGCCGCCTGGATCGAGTACAAGAAAAAACTGCTGACGGCGTAACGTGAGTCGGCTCAAGGCTGAAGCCCGAACCCTCAGGTTTCAGGTCTCAGCCCTCAGCCCTCTTCTTCAGCCCTCAGCCATCCAATGAAAGGATACGAAATATGCTGGTTAACAAGTCCAATCTCGAACTGGTCTTCATCAATCTCAAGACCACGTTCAACAAGGCTTTCGATGCGGCGCCCAGCCTATGGCAGAAGACCACCATGCTGGTGCCCTCCGGATCCAGCCAGAGCGACTACGGCTGGCTCTCCCGGTTCCCGCGGATGCGCAAATGGATCGGAGACAAGGTGATCAAGGCCCTGGAGGCCTTCAAGTACACCGTGGTCAATGACGACTGGGAGGCCACCGTGGAGGTGGACCGCAACGACATCGAGGACGACAACCTCGGCATCTATTCGCCGATGGCCCAGGAGGCCGGGTACAGCTCCAAGCAGCTGCCCGACGAGATCGACGCGGACCTGAAAAACAACGCCTTCGCCAACCTCTGCTACGACGGCCAGTACTTCTACGACACGGACCATCCCGTCGGGGAGGCCCGCACCTCGACCTCCAACAAGGGCACGGCCGTGCTTTCGGCGGCCACGACCGCGGCGGCTGCGGCCAGCTACGGCGCGGCGCGCACGGCGATCATGAGCTTCAAGGACGACGAGGGCCGGCCCCTGGGTTTGATCCCCGACGTCCTGGAGGTCCCACCCGCCCTGGAAGCCACGGCCAGGCTGATCTGCGAGAACGAGAAGCTGACCGACCAGAGCCCGAACCCCTACCGGGGAACGGCGACCGTCATAGTCAACCCGAGGCTGACCTCCGCCACGGCCTGGTTCCTGCACGTGACCACCCGGCCCATCAAGCCGTTCGTGTACCAGGAGCGCAAGAAGCCCGTGTTCGTCCAGCAGGTGGACCCCGCGAGCGATGACGTGTTCATGCGCAAGAAGTTCAAGTTCGGCGCCGAGGCACGGGCCGCCGGCGGGTACGGCTTCTGGCAGATGAGCTACGGATCGACTGGAGAAGGATGATAAAAAAGGGCTGAGGGCTGAAACCTGAAACCTGAGGGGAAGCCCTCGGCCCTTCAATGAAGGAGAAATCATGATTCGAATCAGATCAAAAAGAGAAGGGTTCCGCCGCTGCGGGATTACACACACGGTGGTTCCGGTCGAATATCCGGACGACCGCTTTTCCAAGAAGGATCTGGCCGCCCTGACGGCGGACCCCATGCTGAAGGTCGAGTTTCTGGACGACCCGGAACCGGATGCGGGTGGTGAAGCGGCCGCTGACGAGATATCCGCGATGACGGTAAAACAGATCGTGGAGGAGATCGCCAAATACCAGCCGGTTGAACCGCTCAAGGGGGTAAAAAAGGCGGAGTTGATCGGAATTTTGAAAGCGCACATCGCCGCGGCCGCCGGCCAGAAGGAGTAGGAAATGGCCTACTGCACGCAGACCGACCTGGAACACGCGCTGCCCGAGGGCAACCTGATCGCCCTGACAGACGACGAGGGCGCCGGGGACGTGGTCGCCGAACGCGTGACCGAGGCCATCGCGTCGGCGGACGCCGAGATCGACGGGTATTGCGCCGGGCGCTATTCCGTGCCGTTTGCGACGGTTCCGGCGCTGATCAAGAAGTGCTCGGTGGACATCGCCATTTACAACCTCTACTCCCGGACGATGGAGCAGATCCCCGACACGCGGGCCGCGCGGTACAAGGACGCCGTGCGCCTGCTGGAGAAGATCGCGGAGGGGCTCATCGAGCTGCCGCCGGACGCCGCGGCGGCGGGAAGCGTCCACGAGGTCAGTTTTTCCGGCCCCGGCCGGCTGTTCACCCGCGACAAGCTGAAAGGATTTTAAATGCTGATCACGATCCGGGACGACATGATCGAGGCGCTGAAGGACCTGGGCCTGTTCAAGACGGTCGATGTCTGGAAGGGCGAGCTGCCCGACCTGAAGATGCAGGCCAGGAGTCTGCCGTCCGCCTACGTGGCCCTGAGCTTCGGCGAGTTCTCGAAGATCAAGACCATGCCGCCGCGCGACGCGCGCCTGGTCATGCAGTGGGATGTGTACCTGTTCATGGGCGGCCTGTCTGCCAGCCAGACCGTCACCACGGCCGGATACGAGCTGATCGAGGCGGTCAGCGCCAAGGCGTCCGACGGCGGCCTGACCGGCATGGTCACCGCGGCCGGGCTGCTCTGGCCCGCCGACCTGGAACTGGCGGCGGCGGACAATGGCGTGATCGTGTACCGGCTCGGGTTCGGCATCGAATGCCAGGTTCCGGCGTATGTCCCCCCGGCGCCAGAGTAAAAAAACTCAACGCTGAAAGCTGAGCGCTCAACCTTATTCAGGTCTCAGGTCTCAGCCCTCAGCCCTCCAATGAAAGGATAAAACTATGCAGGCACGCGGCGTGTACGGCCAGATCGGCGCACAGTATGAGAGCGTGTACGGCACGGATCCGGGCGTTCCGGATCTCAAGCTGATATACTTCGAATCCGAGGGCCTCAAGTCCTCGCAGAACCAGAGCACCAGCAAGCTCCAGACCGGCGACCGGATGACCACCGAGCCGCTCCAGGGCAACATCGACGTGTCCGGGCAGATCAAGACCGAGCTGGGTGCGACGCCCGGCATCCTCTACGTGGCGGCCGCGGGCAGCGTGAAGACCGAGGGCAACTCCGGCGCGGGCGAGACGCTCGGCGCCGCCCTGACCGAGCCTGCCGGCGTGATCGACCCCTTCCTGCAGACCCTGACCGTGACCAGTGCGGCCCACGGCCTGGCGGTGGGCGACATGGTCCAGATCGCGGGCCTGACAGCGCCCACGGCCCTCAACAGCACCTATGTCCGGGTGATCTCCATCACCAGCGAGAACGTGTTTGTCTGCCGGATCCCGATGGGCGTATCGGCCACGTTCACCCTGGGCGCGGGCACGCTGAAGAAGGTCACCGCGGCGGCCGGCACCTACAAGCACACCATCGAGTTCGGGGGCATGCTGCCCAGCCTGGTCATCGAGAAGGGATTCACCGACATCTCCAAGTATTTTAAATACAACGGGTGCGTGTGCGGCAAGATGGCCATCGCGATCAAGCCGGAGGGCGCCCAGGACGTGACTTTCGACTTTTCCGGCCAGAAGGAGACCCCGGACACGAGCAGCTTCGATGCCGCGCCCACGGACCCCGGCAAGGCCAGTTTCTCGGGGTTCCAGGCCGCCATCGAGGAGGGCGAGGCCACCATCGCCAACGTGACCAAGATCGACAACCTGACCTGCGAAAACACTCTGGACACCGGCCAGTTCGTGATCGGCGGCCTGGGGTTCCGCAAGGGCCTGCCCGAGGGCAAGGCAAAGGTCACCGGCAGCCTGGAGGCCCTGTTCGAGGACACGGCCCTGTACACCAAGGCGGTCAACTTCACCACCAGCTCGCTGGAAGTGGAGTACACGCGCGGCACGGGCGCCGGGACCCTCGGCAACGAGAAGCTGACCATCAACATCCCCCATCTCAAGTTCAAGCGGGAAGCGCCCGCGATCGGCGGAGAGGCCGGCGTGCTGGTCAACCTGCCCTTCGAGGCGTTCTACGAGACGGGGTCGTACTTGATGCGGTTTACCATTCTGTCGCCGGAGCTGACGATATAAGAGAGGGCTGAGGGCTGAGACCTGAAGAGGGCTGAGGGCTGAAACCTGAGACCTGAGGGGGTGAAAGCTGAAAGTTCAAAGCTGAAAGCTGAAACAGAAAGACTGAGGACTGAGCGATGAGGGCTGAGGGCTGAAACCTGAGACCTGAGGGGAAAAAGCTGAAAGCT
>DPKT01000028.1:4911-5044 GCA_003542385.1 Desulfomicrobium sp. | reverse complement strand
CGATCATGACATAAAAACGTTTCATAAAACCTCCCTTTCTCTCCCGTTGTACAAAGATGTGGTTCTTCACCGGAAATTTTCCTCGCCATCGTCGACAGAGCGCCTTTGGAGACGAAAACACTCGAAAATTGTT
>DPKT01000028.1:4612-4869 GCA_003542385.1 Desulfomicrobium sp. | reverse complement strand
TCACGTTTTTCACCAAAAGACATCGTTGATCCCTGTCTTTCCGCGCCCGATTTAGTTAAATTTTTCACAAGTGCGGTTGCCATATCGCCGCTCTGCCCATCGAAAAGCACCATCTTGGATCGTAACAACCTTGTTTTCCGAACAAAAAAGGCGCTCCGAAGAGCGCCTTTTGTGCTGACTGTCCGAGCAGGGTTCAGGCTGCTGCCGGCTTGGGAGCATCCTCCACGTCGACGCGCGGCTTGAAGAACCCGAGGACG
>DPKT01000028.1:0-4510 GCA_003542385.1 Desulfomicrobium sp. | reverse complement strand
AGGTCGTGCCCGAGGTGATGATGGTCCGGGACAGGGTCTGGTTCACCGAACGGTTGATGACCGTGTCCAGCGAGGGAGAGACCTTGGCCCGGAGATTCTCGCGGATGCGGTCGTAGACGATGATGGTGTCGTTCAGGGAGTAGCCGACGATGGTCAAGAGCGCCGCGATGATGGTCAGGTCAACGTCCTTGTTCATGATGGAGAAGAACCCCAGCGGAATCATGACGTCGTGGATGAGGGCGACCATGGCGCCGAGGGCGTACTTGAGCCGCAGCACCACGCACAGCACCAGGGTGGCGACGGTGGCGGCGATGACGGAGATGCTCGTGGGCGCGTTCAGGAAATCGAGGACGTAGACGACCGTGGACAGACCGGCGGCCATGAGTCCGGCGACCATCCACTTCTGCTCGAAGCGGCCGGAAATGTAGGTCGCGATGAGCAGGACCGCGTAGAAGATGGCCTGCAGGGCCTTCTCGCGCAGATCGGCGCCGACCTTGGGCCCGACCATTTCCAGACGCTGGATCTCGTGCGTCCCGGCCCCGAACTGGGCGTCGAGCCCGGCGGAAACCGCGTCGCGGACCTGGTTGGTGGTCTGGTCGGCGAAGGAGACGCGCAGCAGCACCTCGTGATCGGCGGCGTCGCCGAAGTCCTGCACGACGAGGCCGGGCAGGACAGGGCTGTTCAGCGCACCGCGGACCTTGTCGAGTTCGGCATCCTGGCTGAACTTGACCTGGACGTTGAAACCGCCGGCGAAGTCGATGCCGTACTGCGGCCCGCCCTTGAAAAGCAGGGACAAGGTACCGGCGATGAGCAGCACCGCGGAGAGGACGTAGGCGTATTTGCACAGCCCGACGAAATCTATGCTCGTGTCGTGTCTGATGAGTTCAAAGGACATGGTCGGCTCCTTAAATGCTCGGTTGGGTTCCGGGCTGCCGTCTGGCCAGCCAGGCGTCGAAGAAGATGCGGGACACGAAGATGGCCGTGAACATTGACGCCAGGATGCCGAGCGTCAGGGTCACGGCGAAGCCGCGCACGGGCCCGGTGCCGAACTGGTACAGGATGACGGCGGCGATGACCGTGGTCAGGTTGGAGTCGAGGATGGTCACGGTCGCGCGGGAAAAGCCGTTATGGATGGCCGAGGCAACGGATTCGCCGTGCCGCAATTCCTCGCGGATGCGTTCGTAGATGAGCACGTTGGCGTCCACGGCCATGCCCAGCGTGAGGATGATGCCGGCGATGCCCGGCAGGGTCAGGGTAGCGCCGAAGGCGGCCAGGCCGGCCAGGATCAGCAGGATGTCGAGGACGACCTCGAAGGAGGCGATGAGACCGGCCCTGCGATAGTAGACCGACATGAAGACCACCACGAAGACGCCGCCGATCAGCGCGGCGATCATGCCGGCGTCGATGGATTCCTGCCCCAGGGAGGGGCCGACCGTGCGTTCTTCGAGGATCGTCACGGGCGCGGGCAGGGAGCCTGCCCGCAGGACGACCGCCAGGTCGTGGGCCTCTTCGGTCGTGAACTGGCCTGTGATGGAGGCGCGTCCGCCGCCGATGCGGTCCTGGATGACCGGGGCGGAGTGAACCGTGCCGTCGAGCACGATGGCCAGGCGCTTCTTGATGTTGGCGCCGGTCACGTCCTCGAAGATGCGGGCCCCGCGGGCGTTGAAATTCATGCCGACATAGGCCTGCCCGTAGGAGTCGAACTGCACGTTGGCGTCGGTGATGTACTCGCCCGTGAGCACGACCTCGGTCTTGAGGACGATGGGGGTCTTGACCTCGGCCCCGCCGCGCTTGTCGACGAGATAGGCCAGCTCGCTCTCGGCGGGCACCTTGCCGGCCACGGCGGCCTGGACGTCAGCGCCCTCGTCGACCAGCTTGAATTCGAGATGGGCCGTGCGGCCGATGATGTTGATGGCCCGCTTGGGGTCGTCGAGGCCGGGCAGCTGGACGATGATGCGGTTGTCCAGCTGCTTGCGGATGTCGGGCTCGGCCACGCCGAACTGATCGATGCGGTTGCGGATGGTCTTTAAGGCCTGATCCATGGTCAGGTCTTCGAGATATTTGACGTAACTTTCCGTAGCCGTGAGCACGTAACGCATCTGGCCGTTTCCGGCGTCCTCGCGGGTGGTCACCTCGAAGCTGCCGAAGCGGGCCTTGAGCAGGTCGTCGATCTCCGGCTGCTGTTCCTTCTTGAGGAGTGTGAACTCGAGTTGGCGCGTCCCCAGCTGACGCGGCCGCAGAACGGGCACCTTTCTTTCGCGGGCCTCGACCCTCAGATCCTGTCCGACGCTGGTGATGGCGTTGGACAGAGCGGTGTCGAGGTCTACGCCCAAGGTCAGATGAATGCCGCCCTTGAGATCCAGACCGAGGTTGATTTCGTCGGACGGCAGCAGGGCCCCCAGCGAAGAAGTGCGAACCGAAGGAATGGACGGCAGGACGTAAATCAAGGCCACCACAATCACGAACGCGGCAAGCAATGCCCTCCAGCGCAAACTACCCATGAGCGTCATCCTTATCCAAGGCAAACAGGTTAGGTGTGTCGTCGACAAAAAACACGCACCGGGGGCGAAACCTCCGGCTACGCGTACAAAACAAGGCCTGTTCCCGGTTGCGGAAACAGGCCTGCCTTATCGTAGGACGTGTGAAAAGGCTACTTTTTCTTGTCCTTGGCCTTGCCGGCGTCGGCGGTGATCACGGCCGAAATGAAGGCGCGGCCGACCTGCACCTGGATGTCGTTGCCCAGATCCAGGGTCAGAATGTCGTCCTTGGCCTCCACCACGCGGCCGTACAGGCCGCCGGCGGTGATGACGCGGTCGCCGCGCGACAGGTTGTCGAGCATCTGCTTGTGTTCCTTCTGCTTCTTCTGCTGCGGGCGGATGAGCAGGAAGTAGAATATGACGAACATGAGGATGAGGGGCATGAAGGTCATGAGGGGCCCGCCGGGCTGGCCTCCGGCCGTGGGAGCCTGTCCCATGGCGTGGGCGATACTTTCGAAAAACATGATGGTTCCTCCGTTTACGTGATGTCGCGTTGTTTCGCGCGTTGGCTACCCCGCGGCAGCCAGAAATTCAAGACCAAACCGTCTAGATACCCAGAATCTCCCGGTACTCTGCGACCTCGTTCCGCACCTGGACGATCTTTTCGAGGTCCTTGCCGCCGGCGGCCAAGGCTTCGGCCTTATCCAGGTGGAAGGCGTACTTCTTGAACTGGCGTTTGTAGGCGAAGGCCTTGGCGTAGTTGAGATGCGCGTCGAACCCTCTGCCCAGGGCCGCCTGGTAGCGGGCCAGATTCTCAAGCACTTCCGAGTCCCGCGGCACCGCTTTGGCCACGCGCTCCATGGCCGAAACGCTGGACGCGTAGTTGCCCTGCTCGGCCACGGCCCGGGCGTAGAAAAAGAGGGCGTACAGATCGTCCGGGTCCCGCAGCACCGTTTCCTGCAGCAGCCTGGCCGACGTGGCGAGGTCGCCGAACTCGAAGGCGTAGCGGCCGTACTCTCGTTTCCAAAGGGTATCCGACGGGTTGCACGCCATGGCCTCGGAGAAGCCCTTGCCGGCCTCCTCGGCGCGCCCCAGTCGGCTCAGGGCGATGGCCCGGCCAAGACGATCCTGACACGTCGACCTGGCAGGCGCCGAGAACAGGGCCAGGGCCGAATTCGCATCCGTGTACCAGGCATGGACGAGCATCTTCACGCGCTCGTATTCCGCATTGTCCGAGCGCCTCTCGCGCACCGTCTTGGGGAGCCTGGACACACGCTCCTGCATGTAGCCCACCCGGTCGTCGACGCCCGGGTGGGTGGACAGGTACGAAGGCACATCCCCTCCCCCGGACATCCACTGCAGCTTGCGGATCTTCTCGAAAGCCCCGACCATGCCGCTCGGGCCGAAACCCGCATCCACCAGGTAACCGAGGCCGTACTGGTCGGCGTCGGTCTCGTTCTCGCGGGTGTACTTGAGCTGCATGGCCTTGGCGCCGGCCACGGAGCCCAGGGCCAGGGCGCTGGCCCCCTCGCCTCCCCCCTGGGAGCCCACGAGCACGGCGGCCAGAATGCCCAGCAGCGACCCGGCGCCGGCCAGCTGGCTCTGCTCGATGGACTTGGCGATGTGCCGCTCGGAGACGTGGGCCAGTTCATGGGCGATGACGCTGGCCAGTTCGTCCTCGCTGGCCAAGTTGGTGATGAGGCCGGTGAAAATCGTGATGTGGCCCGCGGCCGAGGCGAAGGCGTTCAGGGCCCCGTTTCTGACCACGGTGACCTTGATGGGGAAGGGCTGCGGCGGCATGGCCGCCACGAGGCGGTCGACGAGGGACTGCACGTAGCCCGTGATGCGCGTGTCCTCGATGACGGGGAAGCGCGTCTCGATGATGAGGTCGAACTTGCGGGCCAATTCGAGTTCGTCACGGATGGTGAACTCGCCGAACGCGTCCGCGGCGCTTCGGGGGCAGGTCCAGGCGATGAGGAAGGCCAGCAGCCACGCAGCCGCCCTCGCGCCGCGGGTGCGCATCACGCCAGGGC
>DPKT01000349.1 GCA_003542385.1 Desulfomicrobium sp. | reverse complement strand
CCCGGGGCCGTGGGGGCAGAACGCCGCGCCGCCGAGGGTGATGCCCTCTGCCCGGAGCAGCTCCTCCAGCCTGGCGTGCACGGCGAAATAGTCGTCCGGCGTCAGGAGCCCGCGGCCGATGCCGCTCTGGTTGCTGGCCAGGAAGAATCGGCAGCCCAGTTCCGCCAGACGGCGCATGGGTGCGGCCGCGCCGGGGATGAGGGCGACCAGTTCCGGGTCGCGCAGGTAGTGGCGCTCCTCGATCAGCGTTCCGTCGCGGTCGAGGAGGATCGTTTCGATGCGGGTCATGGGTATCCTTGAAAACGGCTTGCGATGGGCTTTTTTGATCCCTTCGCCCAGGCAGGTCAAGAATGGAAATGGTCCGCGCCTGACTCGGGAATCCGGGTCCGGCGGACGAAAATGTTGACGAAACGGGTCTGGTTGTGGATAGCGCGTGCGACGAGCGCGCTTCGCGTCGTGACAGGTCGCGCCGGTTCATGCTAGGAGCCGGGGCACATTGAAACCGGAGATTGCATGAGCACTTCCAAGAATCAGAAATGGGTCTATCTGGCCGCCGTCCTGCTGGTCGCGACCGGAGTGGGATACCTGATCTTCAGCGGGCTGTCCCAGAATTCCGTCTATTTCCTCAACGTTTCCGAGGCGCTGGCCATGCCGGCCGAAAAATTGACCCAGGCCCGGCTCTTCGGGAACGTGGCCGCGGAGGACATTGTCCGCGACCCCGCGTCCATGGGCGTGGACTTCAACGTCCAGGACAAGGACGACCCGACCAAGTCCATACGAGTAACCTATCGCGGAACCGTCCCCGACACCTTCAAGGCCGGCGTGGAGGTCATCCTCGAAGGCCGCTTCAAGGCCGGCGCAAAGCAGTTCGAAGCCACGACCCTGCTGACCAAGTGCCCCTCCAAATACGAAAAGAACGAGAAGGGACAGATGCGTCCTCCCGGATACCAGGGCTAAGCTCGTCTCTTTCTTCCGCAACCAGAACCCCGCGAGGATACCCCGTTTCATGCACGCCATCAGCTTCACCGCACTTCTCCTGAGCATGCTGGCCGCCGTCGGTCTGACCGTCATGGCCGGAATGAAGGCCCTCAAAGACGACTATGGTACCGTGGCCCTCTTCGAGAAGGGCCAGATCTTTCTGACCATGGTCGTTCTCGGCGTTTCCGTCATTCTTCTCCAGGCCCTGGTCGTCAGGGACTATTCCTACGTCTACGTCCGCGACTACACCGATAACCTGCTGCCCATGTTCTACGCGGTGACGGCCTTCTGGGCCGGGCAGAACGGGTCCTTCCTGTTCTGGTACCTGTGCGTGGCCCTCATGGGCTGGTGCATGATCTACACGCCGGGCTACTCGCACCTGGACAATCGGACCAAGGTCTATTTCTGGATCCTCTTCTTCCTCGTCGAGATATTCTTCCTCTTCGCCCTGACCGGGCCGAGCAACCCCTTCATGAAGCTCGACCCCGTCCCGGCCGACGGACACGGCCTCAACCCCCTGCTGCAGAACCCGGGCATGATCTTCCATCCGCCCCTGCTCTTCCTGGGCTACGCCGGATACACCATCCCGTGCTGCCTGGCCCTGGCGTCCCGCCTCTCGGGCAACGGCCGCGAGTGGCTTGACCTGTGCCGCAACTGGAACATCGTGGCCTGGGTATTCCTGACCTCGGGCATCATCCTCGGGGCCTGGTGGTCCTACATGGAACTGGGCTGGGGCGGCTACTGGGCCTGGGACCCGGTCGAGAACGCCTCCCTCATCCCCTGGCTGGCCGGCACCGGCTTCATCCACACGGCCATCGTCGGGCGCACGCGCAAGACCCTGCTGCGGACCAACGTGTTACTGATCGCCCTGACCTTCCTGCTGTGCTTCTTCGCCACCTTCGTCGTGCGCAGCGGCATGATCGAGTCCCTGCACGCCTTCGGCGGCAGCAAGATGGGCGTCCCGCTCCTGGTCTTCCTCACGGCGGGCTCCGCGCTGACACTGTACGTCTGCCTGGTCTCACGCAAGGACGACACGACGGCCATCGACGACTTCACCAGCCGGCCCGGCATGCTCTTCCTGGCTTCCTGGCTCTTTCTCTGCCTGGCCGGCATCGTCTTCCTGGGCGTGCTCTGGCCGGTCATCAGCAGCATCTGGAGCGAGAACCCCGTCGGCCTCGACGCCGGGTTCTACAACCGGGTCTGCCTGCCGCTCTTCAGCGTCCTGGCCTTCATCATGTCCGTGTGCCCCTGGTTCTCCCAGAAGAGCGGCATCGGCGACAAGCTCGCCTTGGGGCTGGTCCTGGGTGCCGGGGCCGTGTCTGGAGCCGTCATCTTCGCCCTGGGCTACAGGCAGCCCCTGGCGCTCCTCTCCGCCGTGTCGGGCATCATGATCGCGGTCTCCGTGGGTCTGGTCTTCGTGCGCAACAAGGGGCTGAGGTCCTTCATGCCGTCCTGGGGCGCCTACGGCGTGCACCTGGGCGTGGCGCTGATGGTCGTGGGCGTGGCCTTCTCCGGACCGTACAAGGTGGAGGAGGAGGCGGTGCTGACCAAGGGTCAGTCCATGACAGTCGGCGCCTACGAGGTGCGTTTCGACGAACTGTTGCATCATCACGACAACCCGGCCATGGACATGCACTCTGCCGCCCTGACCGTGCTGCGCGACGGACGCGAGGTGGGCAAGCTGGCCCCGGAGAAGCGCCTCTACGCCAGCTTCCAGCAGTCGACCTTTGCCGAGGTCTCGGTCATCCCTTCGCTGGGCGAGGAGATATACTCGACCCTGCTGGGCTTCAACGAGGCCGGCGAGGTCAGCCTCAAGGTCAGCCTCAACCCGCTGGTCAACTGGATCTGGATCGGCGGCACACTGTCCTGCCTGATCGCCTTCCTGTGCTGGAGAAAGATCGAGCGTCAATGATGGCTTCCGGCACGCTTCTCGACCTGCGGGCCGTCAGCCACTTCTTCGGCTCGCGGCTGATCTTCAAGGGGGTGTCCTGCGTCCTGGAGCCGGCGAGCATCATGCTCGTGGCCGGTCCCAACGGCGCCGGGAAGTCCACCCTCCTGAAGATCATGGCCGGGCTGCTGCCGCCGCGTTCCGGCACCGTGCAGCGCCGCGTCGAGGATCGCGCCATGGCCTTCATGGGGCACCAGACCTTCGTCTACCCGGCGCTTTCGGCCCTGGGCAACCTCGAGTTCTGGAACCGCGTCTACGGGCGCGGCCTGGACGACGCGGGGCTGTTCGGGCTTCTCGAAAGGGTGGGGCTCAAGGGGTTCGCCCTGGAGGCCGCGGGCACGTTCTCGCGGGGCATGGCCCAGCGTCTGTCCCTGGCCAGGGTGCTCCTCGTCGAACCGCGGCTCCTCTTCCTTGACGAGCCGTCCACGGGCCTCGACACGGCCTCCCAGGCCCTGCTGCACGCCGAGCTTGAGTCGGCCAGGGCCAGGGGGGCGGGCATCGTCTGGATCTCCCACGATCTGGAGCGCGATCTGGGCCGTGCGGACACGGTGCTGCAGCTTTCCGGCAGGTCCATGACCTATTTCGGCCCTGCCGGGGAGTTCCCCAGGGAGGCGGCGTGAGGGCGTCGTGGCTTGCCATCGCGGCCAAGGACCTGCGCCTGGCCTTCGCCGGCGGCCAGGGGCCCGTGCAGGCAGTGCTGCTGGGGCTTCTGCTGGTCTTCATCTTCAGCCTCTCGGCGGCTCCCGGTGACCGTTTCTCCCCCCAGCAGGCCATGGCCATCTTCTGGCTGTGCAGCTCGTTCGCGGTGGTCCTCATCTTTTCGCTCCTCTTCCGCTTCGAGGAGGAGAACGACACGGCCACGGCCCTGCTCCTGTCCCCGCTGCCGGTGCAGGCACTGTGGCTGGGCAAGACCCTGGCCGGGCTCGTCCTGCTCGTCTTGTGCCAGGTCTTCTTTTTCCCGGCGGCCCTGGTCTTTCTGGGCCTCGATCCCGGGGGGAGCCCCGGCGGGCTCGTCCTCATGGCCCTGGGCGTCGATCTCGGGCTGTGCATCCTGGGGGGCCTCATCGGCGCCATGGGGCATGGGCAGGGCGCCAAGGACGCGCTGCTGACCATCATCGTCTTCCCGCTGCAGGTCCCGCTGCTCCTGGGGGGCATCCGCATCGGCGTCGGCCTCATGCAGGGCGTCCCCCTGGCCGACCTCGGTGAGTGGTTCGGGCTCGTCCTGGCGTTCGACGCGGTTTTTTCCGGCGCGGCGCTATTTCTCTTTCCCCATGTTTTCCGGGGTGAATGAAGGGGCAGACATGTTTCGCATCTATCCGAAAACGCTGACGCTGTTCGCGGCCGCCGCCATGGCGCTCATGGCCGTCGGGCAGTACGCCATCTGGTTCTACGCGCCCGAAGAGATGACCATGGGGCTGGTGCAGAAAATCTTCTATTTCCACCTTCCCCTGGCCTGGTGGAGTTTTGTCGCCTTTTTCGGCGTCTTTGCGGCCAGCGTCATGGTCCTGTGGACCGGCAAGGAAAAGTGGGACGTCCTGGCCGGGGGCCTGGCCGAGGTCGGGGTGCTTTTCAGCGGCCTGGCGCTGATCACCGGCTCCATCTGGGGCAGGGCGGCCTGGAACACGTGGTGGACCTGGGACCCGAGGCTGTCCACGACGCTGGTCATGTGGTTCGTCTATTCGGGGTATCTGGTCCTGCGGGCCGCCGACGCCGGCGGCGCCAAGGGCGCCAGGATGCGGGCCGTGCTCGGCATCGTCGCCTTCGTCGATGTCCCGCTGGTGTTCCTGTCGGCCCGGCTATGGCGGTCCATCCACCCGGCGGTGCTCGCTTCGCGCGGCGGGGGGCTGGAGCCCGAGATGTGGACGACGGTGTGGATCAACCTTCTGGCCTGGGGCGCCCTGTTCGCGGCCATCGTCCTGGCCCGCTACCACGGCGCGGGGTTTGCACGCCGGGTCGAGGCTGCCCTGGTCCGGATTCAGGAAAAGACCTTGCAATGAGAGGACAGTCATGAATTACCTTTTTATCGCCAATGTGTGCGTCTGGCTGGGTGTCGGGGGATACGTCCTTTTCCTGGCCCGGCAGCACAGCGTCCTGGAGCGCCGCGTTCGGCAGCTGGAGATACTCGATGCAGACGAATAACGCTTTTCCCCAAACCGCCCGCCGCAGGGTCGTCTTTTTCCTTCTGGCCTGCCTGGGTGCCATTGTCTTCGCCGCCGTGGTCTACCGCGTGGAGAACCCGTCCATCGTGCAGCACGAGGAACGTCAGGAGATGCCCGGCGGCATGGGCCAGATGGGCGGGGACATGGCCGGCATCTCGTCCATGATGCAGAAGCTGCAGGCCAACCCCGACGATGTCGAGGCCATGCGGGGCCTTGGCATGGCCTTCATGGAGATGAAGGCCTGGGACAAGTCCATGTCCTTTTGGGATATGGTCCTCGAAAAACACCCAAGCGACGTCATGGCGCTGAACCAGAAAGGGTTCTGCCTCTTCGAGCTCCAGAAGTACGCCGAGGCGGCCGAACTCTTCGAGCGCATGCTGACCATAGAGACCGGCAACTATCACGCCCACTACAATCTGGGCGTCATCTACAAGCATTACCTCACGCAGCCGGACAAGGCGGCGGCGCATTTCCAGGCCGTCGTCGATGCCGCTCCCGACGACCCCGAACTCGTCGAGAACGCGCGCCGCGAACTGTCCGCGAAGTGATGCCTCAGGCCGGCGCCTCCCGCCGGCCGCTCTCCGGACTATCCGTGCGCAGGCTGCGGGGGGACTTCCCCCCGTCCTGTTTGACACCGGCAAGGGGCTGATGCTAACGGGTTTCGATTCGATTCCGCATGAACAAAGGCTCGCACCGAGCCGTGATCTGTTGCCCTTAACCCGAACATTGTGGAGGAACTGATGAAACGTTTTTCTGGTCTCGTGATCGCTGCGTGTCTGTCCCTGCTGACCAGTTCGGCCTTCGGCGCCGATACCATCAAGATCGGCGTTGCGGGCGCCCACACCGGTGATCTGGCTTCCTACGGCCTGCCCACGGTCAACGCCGCCAAGCTGGTGGCCAAGGACGTCAACGCCAAGGGCGGCATCGACGGCAAGCAGATCGAGCTGCTGGTCCAGGACGAGGAGTGCAAGCCCGAGAAGGCCACCAACGCCGCGACCAAGCTGGTCTCCGACGGCGCCGTCGTCGTTGTCGGCCACATCTGCTCCGGCGCCACCAAGGCCGCCCTGCCCATCTACACAGAGGCCAAGGTCGTGACCATGTCCCCCTCGGCGACCAACCCCGAACTGACCCAGAGCGGCCAGTACCCGACTTTCTTCCGCACCATCGCCTCCGACGACGCCCAGGCCAAGCTCGGCGTTGATTTCGCCCTCGCCAAGCTGGGCGCCAAGAAGATCGCCGTGCTGCACGACAAGGGCGACTACGGCAAGGGTTACGCGGAATACGCCCAGAAGTTCATCAAGGAAGGCGGCCAGGCCGAAGTCGTGCTCTTCGAGGGCGTGACCCCCGGCGCCGTGGACTACTCCTCCGTGGTCCAGAAGATCCGCCAGTCCGGCGCGGACACCGTCATGTTCGGCGGCTACCATCCGGAAGCCTCCTAGATCGTGGCCCAGCTGAAGAAGAAGCGCGTCGACGTGAAGTTCATCTCCGATGACGGCGTCAAGGACGACACCTTCATCAAGGTCGCCGGCGCCGACGCCGAGGGCGTTTACGCTTCCGGTCCCCAGGACGTCAGCGGCCTGGAAATGAACAAGGCCGCCAAGGCCGCCCACATGGCCGAATTCGGCACCGAGCCCGGCGCGTTCTTCGACGCCGCCTATGCGGCCATGCAGGCCCTGGTCAACGCCATCGACAAGGCCGACTCCGCCGACGCAGACAAGATCATGAACGTGCTGCGCACGGAAAAGGTCGACACCACCGTCGGCACCATCAAGTTTGACGCCCGCGGCGACGCCGAGGGTGTGGGCTTCTCCATGTACCAGGTCCAGAACGGCGTGTACGTGGAACTGAAGTAGAGGTCTTCAGGGTTATCGAGATTCAACCGAGGGACAGGCTAGCCTGTCCCTCGGTTCTTTCAACAGGACGGCAAGGAGCGATCCGGTCCGGATCGGACGAGGAAACATGGACTGGCAGTATTTCACTGAACTTTTTCTCGGCGGTTTGACGCGCGGCAGCATCTACGCGCTCATCGCCATCGGTTACACCATGGTCTACGGCATCATCGAGCTCATCAACTTCGCCCACGGCGAGGTCTACATGCTCGGGGCCTTCATGGGACTCATCGTGGCCGGCGTGCTGGGCATCCTGGGGTTCCCTGCCCCGGCCATCCTGGTCATAGCCGCGGTCGTGGCCATCATCTACTGCGCCGGCTACGGGTACACCATGGAGAAGATCGCCTACAAGCCCCTGCGCGGGGCCGGGCGCCTCTCTCCGCTCATTTCCGCCATCGGCATGTCCCTGTTCCTGCAGAACTACATCATCCTGGCCCAGACCTCGGACTTCCTGCCCTTTCCGCGCCTCATCCCGGACTTTGATTTCCTGGAGCCCGTGGCCCACGTCTTCGGCTCCTCGGACTTCGTCATCGTCGTGACCAGCGCGCTGTTCATGGCCGGACTGACGGTTTTCATCAAGTACACCAAGATGGGCAAGGCCATGCGCGCCACGGCCCAGAACCGCAAGATGGCCATGCTCCTGGGCGTCGACTCGGACAAGGTCATCTCCATCACCTTCATCCTGGGCTCGTCCCTGGCGGCTCTCGGCGGCGTGCTCATCGCCTCCCACGTCGGCATGGTCAACTTCGCCATCGGGTTCCTGGCGGGCATCAAGGCCTTCACCGCGGCGGTCCTGGGCGGCATCGGCTCCATTCCGGGCGCGATGCTCGGCGGCCTGTTCCTCGGGCTGTCCGAGAGCTTCGCCACCGGCTACATTTCGAGCGACTACGAAGACGTCTTCGCCTTCACCCTGCTGGTGGTCTTCCTGATCTTCCGGCCTTCGGGCATCATGGGCAAGGCCAAGGTGGAAAAGGTATGATCGGCTGGCGACATTCTCTCGACGGACGGAGACGATAATGAACGAACTCATCAAATCCATTCAGGTCAGCATCTGGTTCATGTTCCTGACCTTCCCGATCATGGTCATCCGGGTCAACGCCATCGAGAAGTCCGTGATCTGGCGCTGGGAAAACCTGGCCCTGGTCGGCGTCGGCAGCTTCGTGCTGTCCTTCGTCTGGCGCTGGGCACTGCGCCGCAAGGAAGCCGGGGACGCCGCAGCCGCGTCCGGCGGCCAGGAGGCCGGCCGGCTCTCCGCCCTGCTGGAGAATCCCGCGCTGAGACTGCCGATCCAGGTTGTCCTGCTGGCCGTGTTCTGCACCATCCCCTGGTTCGTGACCACCTACCAGACCAACATCCTCATCTCGTTCCTGCTTTACGTGGTGCTGGGCCTTGGCCTGAACGTCATCGTCGGCGTGGCCGGCCTGCTCTTCCTCGGCCATGCCGCGTTCTACGCCATCGGAGCGTATTCCTACGCCCTGCTGAACCAGTACTTTGGCCTCGGGTTCTGGGTGGCGCTGCCCATCGGCGGCTTGGTGGCCGCCTTGGCCGGTGTGGCCCTGGCCTTCCCGGTCCTGCGGCTGCGCGGCGAC
This sequence comes from Desulfomicrobium sp., assembly GCA_003542385.1. GTDB lineage: Bacteria > Desulfobacterota > Desulfovibrionia > Desulfovibrionales > Desulfomicrobiaceae > Desulfomicrobium. The sequence continues at coordinate 11,579 of DPKT01000349.1, read as the reverse complement.
TACCTGGCCATCGTCACCCTGGGCTTCGGCGAGATCGTGCGGCTTCTGCTCGAAAACTTCAGCGACATCACGGGCGGGCCTTCGGGCATCTCCAACATCCCCCGTCCCGGACTCCTGGACATGCAGCTGTCCGTGGCCGGCGCAAACATCTACATCTACTACATCGTGCTGGCCCTGGCTCTTGTGACCATCGTCGCCGTCACGCGGCTCAAGGATTCGCGCATCGGCCGGGCCCTGCAGGCCCTGCGCGAGGACGAAATCGCCTGCGAGGCCATGGGCATCGACCGGGTGGGCGTGAAGCTCATGGCCTTCGGCCTCGGCACGGCCTGGGCCGGTTTCGCCGGCGTGGTCTTCGCGGCCAAGACGACGTTCATCAACCCGGCCAGCTTCACGTTCTTCGAATCGGCCATCATTCTGTCCATCGTCGTCCTGGGCGGCATGGGCTCCAACCTGGGCGTCATTCTCGGTTCGGCCTTCCTGGTGCTTCTGCCGGAATACATGCGCGCCTTCTCCGAGTACCGCATGATCCTCTTCGCCACGGCCATGGTGCTGATGATGGTCTTCCGGCCCCAGGGGCTCATCCCCGAGAAGCGGAAGACCTACACGGTGTCGGACCCCGAACTGAACGCGGCCACAGGAGGGCAGAACTAGATGGAACCGGTACTCGACGTCACTGCCGTGTCCATGAACTTCGGCGGCCTGCGGGCCCTGAACGACGTGGAGTTGAAGGTCAACTCCGGCGAGATCGTGGCCCTCATCGGGCCCAACGGCGCAGGCAAGACCACGTTCTTCAACTGCATAACCAGCATCTACACCCCCACCGAGGGCGAAGTCTGGTTCACGCCCAAGCAGGGAGTCCGGACCAAGGTCAACGGCATGAAGCCCAACCTGGTCACGGCCCTGGGGATGGCCCGCACCTTTCAGAACATCCGCCTCTTCAAGAACATGAGCGTCCTGGAAAACGTGATGATCGCCAGGCATTGCCGCACCACAAGCGGCATCCTCGGCGCGCTGCTGCGTTCGCCCGCCGTGCGCCGGGAGGAGAAGGAGATCGTCGACCGCAGCTACGAACTGCTCAAGTACATCGGGCTGCACAAGTTCTACAACGAGCAGGCCTGCAACCTGCCGTACGGGGCCCAGCGCAGGCTGGAGATCGCCCGCGCCCTAGCCACGGACCCGGCGCTCTTGCTCCTCGACGAGCCGGCCGCGGGCATGAACCCGCAGGAGACCGAGTCCCTGAAGCACCTTGTGCTCAAGATCCGCGACGAAATGGACATGGCCATCCTGCTCATCGAGCACGACATGAGCATGGTCATGAGCCTCTCCGAGCGCATCTACGTCATGGAATACGGGTGTCTCATCGCCCACGGCACCCCGGCCGAGGTCAGCAGCGACCCGCGGGTCATCAAAGCCTACCTCGGGGAGGAAGCCCATGCTTGAGCTCAGGAACGTCAGCACCTTCTACGGCAACATCCAGGCCCTGCACGGGATTTCCCTGAAGATCGGCAAGGGCGAGATCGTGACCCTCATCGGCGCCAACGGCGCCGGCAAGAGCACGACCCTCATGTCCATCTGCGGCGGCGTCCCGCCCCGCAGCGGCGAGATCGTCTTCGACGGTCAGCCCATCCAGGCCCTCAAGGCCGACCGCATCGTGCGCATGGGCATTTCCCAGGTGCCCGAAGGCCGGCTCATCTTCCCGGACATGACGGTCATGGAGAACCTGGACCTGGGCGCCTTCCTGCGCAACGACCAGAAGGGCATCGCCCAGGATCTGGAGTACGTCTTCGAGCTCTTCCCCATCCTGGCCGAACGTCGCAAACAGATGGGCGGCACCCTGTCCGGGGGCGAGCAGCAGATGCTGGCCATTTCCCGCGCGCTGATGGCCCGGCCGCGCCTGCTGCTTCTGGACGAGCCGTCGCTTGGCCTGGCGCCCATCATCATCGCACAGATTTTCGACATCATCCGCAAGGTCAACGAGTCCGGGACCACGGTCTTCCTGGTGGAGCAGAACGCCAACCAGGCCCTCAAGGTCGCCCACCGCGCCTACGTCATGGAGAACGGGCGCATCACCCTCGAGGACACCGCCGCGGCGTTGCTGGCCAACGAAGATGTCAAGAAGGCCTATCTGGGGCTCTAGACGCCCCGGTTCATCAACGAAAACCCTTGTTCCCGCATTTCGGGAGAGGTGGAATATGGATAAATTTCTCGGCAAGGCTCTGACTTTCGACGACGTTCTGCTTGTTCCGGCGTACTCCGAAGTCCTGCCGGACCAGGTCAACCTGCACACCAGGCTCACCGCCGCCATCGAACTCAACATCCCGTTCCTGAGCGCGGCCATGGACACGGTCACCGAGTCGCGCATGGCCATCTCCCTGGCCCGGTCGGGCGGTATCGGCATCGTGCACAAGAACATGTCCATCGAGCAGCAGGCCCTGGAGATCGTCAAGGTCAAGAAGTCGGAATCCGGCATGATCGTCGACCCCATCACCGTGGACCCCGACGATACCGTCGGGCACGCCCTGGAGCTCATGCGGGACTACCGCATCTCCGGCCTGCCCGTCATTGCCGGCGACCATCTGGTCGGCATCGTCACCAACCGCGACGTGCGTTTCGTGACAGAGATGTCGACGCTGGTGCGGGACGTCATGACCAGCCGCAACCTGGTCACCGTGCCCGTGGGCATCTCCCTGGAGGAGGCCAAGCGCCACCTGCACGAAAACCGCATCGAAAAGCTCCTGGTCGTCGACGAGAGCAACAAGCTCAAAGGTCTGCTGACCATCAAGGACATCGACAAGGTCCGCAAATACCCCAACGCCTGCAAGGACGACCTCGGCCGCCTGCGCGTCGGCGGCGCGGTGGGCGTGGGCAAGGGACGGGCCGAGCGAGTGGAGGCCCTGATCAAGGCCGGCGCGGACGTCATCGTCCTCGATTCGGCTCACGGCCATTCCCGCAACATCCTCGACGCCGTGCGGGCCACGCGCGCCGAATGGCCCAGCGCACAGATCATCGGCGGCAACGTGGCGACCTACGAAGGCGCCAAGGCCCTCATCGAGGCCGGCGTGGACGCCGTCAAGGTCGGCATCGGCCCCGGTTCCATCTGCACCACGCGCATCGTGGCCGGAGTGGGCGTGCCGCAGATCACGGCCATCATGGAATGCGTGCGGGCCTGCCGCGAGGCCGGGCGCTGCTGCATCGCCGACGGCGGGGTCAAGTTCTCGGGCGACGTGGTCAAGGCCCTGGTGGCCGGTGCCGACACGGTCATGATGGGCTCCATGTTCGCCGGCACCGAGGAGAGCCCGGGCGAGAAGATTCTCTACCAGGGCCGCACCTACAAGATCTACCGCGGCATGGGCTCCATCGACGCCATGAAGGACGGCAGCAGCGACCGATATTTCCAGGAGGGCTCCAAGAAGCTGGTGCCCGAAGGCATCGTCGGCCGCGTGCCCTACAAGGGGTCAGTGCTGGAAACCATCGACCAGCTGGTCGGCGGCGTGCGCTCCGGCATGGGCTATCTCGGCGCCGGGGACATCCCGACCCTGCAGGACAAGGCCCAGTTCGTGGAGATCTCGGCCGCGGGCCTGCGCGAGAGCCATGTCCACGACGTCATCATCACCAAGGAAGCGCCCAACTACAGGGTGGACGCGTACTAGAATTTTCGAGAACATGACCATCCACAATACGGATGGAGGAACCACATGGATATTCAAGAAAAAGTCATCATCCTCGATTTCGGGTCACAATACACGCAGCTCATCGCACGCCGCACGCGCGAATCCGGGGTCTACTCCGAGATTCACCCGTGCACCATCACCGCTGACGAACTGAAGGCCCTGCAGCCCAGCGCCATCATCCTTTCCGGCGGTCCCGCCTCGGTCACGAGCCCCGACTCGCCCGGCGTGGACCCGGTCATCTTCGACTGGGGCCTGCCGGTCCTGGGCATCTGCTACGGCATGCAGCTCATGGCTCATGTCCTGGGCGGCAAGGTCAACCCGTCCCTGGACCGCGAGTACGGCCGCAGCGAGCTGCGCTTCCAGCGGCAGTGCCCCCTGTGGGACCGCGTCGCTGACGGCGAGAAGCTCACCGTCTGGATGTCCCACGGCGACCATGTCCTCGAAGTCCCGCCCGGCTTCACGGTCACGGCCAAGACCCAGAGCATCGAGATCGCGGCCATGGCCGACGTCGAGCGCCGGATGTACGCGCTGCAGTTCCACCCGGAGGTGGCGCACACCGAGCAGGGCGACGAGATCCTGCGCAATTTCCTCTTCCACGTCGCCGGCCTCAAGTCGACCTGGACCATGTCCTCCTTCGTGGACTCCATGCTGCACGCCCTGCCCGTCCAGATCGGCGAGGACAAGGTCGTTTGCGGCCTGTCCGGCGGCATCGACTCAACGGTGGTGGCCGTGCTCCTGAACAAGGCCATCGGCAAGAACCTGCACTGCATCTTCGTCGACAACGGCCTCCTGCGCGCCGGCGAAGGCGACGAGGTGGTCGGCTACCTGCGCGAGCACTTCGACCTGAATCTCCACTACGTCCAGGCCCAGGACCGGTTCCTGTCCCGCCTGGAGGGCCTCGACGACCCGGAGCAGAAGCGCAAGATCATCGGCTACACCTTCATCGAGGTCTTCGAGGAGGAAGCCAAGAAGATCCCCGGCGTCAAGTACCTGGCCCAGGGCACCCTGTACCCGGACGTCATCGAGTCCGTCAGCTTCAAGGGCCCCTCGGCCGTCATCAAGAGCCACCACAACGTCGGCGGGCTTCCGGAGAAGATGGACCTGGCCCTGGTGGAGCCCCTGCGTGAGCTCTTCAAGGACGAGGTACGCAAGGTCGCCCAGGAACTCGGCCTGCCGGACTTCATCGTCTGGCGGCACCCGTTCCCCGGTCCCGGCCTGGCCATCCGCGTCATCGGCGAGATCACGGACGAGCGCCTCGAAATCCTGCGCCAGGCCGACAAGATCGTGCAGCACGAGCTCATGGCCTCCAACTGGTACTACAAGGTCTGGCAGGGCTTCGCCGTGCTGCTGCCGCTGAAGACCGTGGGCGTCATGGGCGACGAGCGGACCTACGAGCACGTCATCGCCCTGCGCATCGTCGACTCCATCGACGCCATGACGGCGGACTGGTCCCGCATTCCCACGGAAATCCTCGGCCGCATCTCCAACCGCATCATCAACGAGGTCAAAGGCGTGAACAGGGTGGTCTACGACATTTCGTCCAAGCCGCCGAGCACCATCGAGTGGGAATAGCCGACCGCAACAATCCTTTTCCGGAGACGCGCTTATGTTTGGAATCGGTTCCACGGAACTCATCGTCATTCTCATCGTCGCGCTGATCGTCATCGGCCCGGCCAAGCTCCCCGAAATGGCCAAGTCGTTGGGCAAGGCCCTCGGCGAATTCCGCCGCGTCAGCACCGACGTGAAGCGGACCATCGAAATGGAGGCCGAACAGGCCGACCAGAAGGCCCGCACCGAGCAGGCCAAGAAAGAGCTCTTCCCCGAGACGGATGCGTCGCAGGCTGCTCCTGCGGCCGCTCAGAAGGACGCGGCGCCCGTCAAGGACCAGGCCGAAGTTCCGGCCGTGGGGCCGGATAAGGACAAGGCATGAGCGAGGAGCGGACCACGGAACGGGACGATCTGCCGGCCTCGGACGAGGCCGGGTCCGAAGAGACTGTGCCGGTGGCCGAACCACGGCCCGAAGACGTTGCCGTCGACGGAGACTCCGGTCCCGATTCCGCCCCGGAGTCGCCGGAGGCCGAAGAGAATGTGCCCGCCGAGAAGGAGGGGGGCAGTCCCGAACTCGCTTCGGACGCCCCTGTCCAGCCATCGGACGAGCCCGCCGAAGGCGGCAAGGAGGAAGTCCACGAGATGACCTTCACCGAGCACCTGAACGAATTGCGCATTCGTCTGGTGCGGTGCATCATCGGCGCCTTCGTGGGCTTTCTGGTCTGTTACGGTTTTGCCGAGCAGCTCTTTGAGCTGCTCATGAAGCCCCTGATGGATCTGCTCCAGCCCACGGGCGGGGCGCTCATCTACACCGGGCTGCCCGAGGCCTTCTTCACGCACCTGAAAGTCGCGGCCATTGCCGGCGTGTTCGTCGCCAGCCCCTACATCTTCTACCAGCTCTGGATGTTCATTGCGCCCGGCCTCTACGAAGGCGAGCGCAAGTACATGATTCCCGTCGCCTTCTTTTCGGCCTTGTGTTTCGTGCTCGGCGCGCTGTTCGGGTATTACGTCGTCTTTCCGTACGGCTTCCAGTTTTTTCTCGGGTATGCCACGGAATTCATTAAGCCCATGCCGTCGGTCAAAGAGTACTTCAGCTTTTCAACCAGCATGCTCTTCGCCTTCGGGTTCATTTTCGAGCTGCCGCTGTTCATGTTCTTCCTTTCGGTCATGGGCATCGTCACGCACAAGACCCTGCGGAAGTACAGGAAATTCGCCATTCTCGGGAATTTCGTCGTCGCGGCCATCCTCACCCCGCCGGACGTGGTTTCGCAGTGTCTCATGGCCGGCCCCCTGTGCGTCCTCTATGAGATAGGCATCTGGGTGGCCTACATCTTCGGCAAGAAACCCAAGGAACCCGAGGCGGAGGTCGCCGCATCGTAAGCAGCAAGGAGAACGGGCAGGCCCCAGGACCTGCCCGTTTGCTTTGACAAGGAGTCGTCATGAACGCTCGTACAGGAAGAATGGACCGCGAAACCCGTGAGACGAAGATCTCCGTGGCCGTGAACATCGACGGGACCGGGGCATGCCGCATCCGCACCGGGTTCGGCTTTGCGGACCACATGCTCGATCTGATGGGCCACTGGGCCGGCTTCGATCTCGAAATTTCCTGCGAAGGCGACATGCACATCGACGCCCACCATTCGCTGGAGGACATCGGCCTGTGCCTGGGGAGCGCCATCAGTTCGGCCCTGGGGGAACGCAAGGGCATCGCCCGCGTGGGGTGCGCCAAGGTGCCCATGGACGAATCGCTGACCGAAGTGTGTCTCGACCTTTCCGGCCGCGCGTATCTGGTGTATGAGGAGGCCGTGTTGCCCGCCATCATCGCCGGACAGGAAAAGGATCTGTGGAGGGAGTTCCTGAAATCGCTCTCCTCCAAGGCGGGCATGAACCTGCACGTCCGCATGTTCTACGGCCAGAACGGACACCACCTGCTCGAATCGGTCTTCAAGGGCCTGGGGCTGGCCCTGCGGCAGGCGATGCGGCTGGAGCGCGAGGATGTGCTCAGCACCAAGGGAGGTCTTGACGCATGAAATACTATCTTGTGGCACTCGTTCTACTCTGCGCCGCCTGCGCCAAGCCGACGCAGTGGCAGGCCGTGCCGACTTCGGCGACTCTGGCCGTGGCGCACTTCGTCCATCCCGAAAACGACTGGGAACTCATGGCCGGGGTCCTTCCCGACGAGCCGTCCGTCATTGCGCCCGAATCCATGGACGCCATAGACGAGCAGCTGCTTTCCGCCCTGACCAAGGCCCCCGGGCGCGTGGTCATGAACCAGGCCATGGTCCGGCAGTGCGAGGAGATCGTGACGGCAAACAAGGAGCGGCAACGCTTCGAGTCCGTCGAATACTGGAAGGAAGTCGGAAAATGCATGAAGGCCGACTATCTGCTCGTGCCCTTCGTCACGCGTTGGCAGGAGCGTGAAGGCGGCGAGTGGGGCGTGACCCGTCCGGCCAGCCTGACCGTGGACCTTTACCTGATCGCCACGGCCAGCGGGGAGTTGAGACGGTATCATTTCGAGGAGGAGCAGAAGGGGCTGGCTGAGAATCTGCTCCAGGGCAGGCGCTTCGTGAAGCGCAAGGGACGTTGGGTCACACCGCTGGAAATCGCGGCGGAAGCAATCGAAGAAGGTACGAAGGCGCTTGGGTTATGAACATCTTTCCGGCAGTCGACATCAAGGACGGCAAGTGCGTCCGCCTGAGGCAGGGCGTTGAGGATCAGGTCACGGTCTTTTCCGACGACCCGGCGGCCATGGCCCGCCAGTGGGTGGCGGTCGGGGCCCGGTGGCTGCACGTCATCGATCTGGACGGGGCCTTCAGCGGCGTCCCGCGCAACATGGACCTGATCCGCGAACTGTGCTCCGGCGTGTCCGTTCCGGTGCAGCTCGGCGGTGGCATCCGCAGCGTCGACGTCGCGGCGAAGTATCTCGAAGCCGGCGTGGAGCGCCTCATCATCGGCACCGTGGCCCTTGAGGACCCGCCCCTGTTCCGCGAACTGTGCGCGGCCTTTCCCGGTCGCATCGGCGTCTCCCTCGACGCCCGCGACGGCAGCCTGAAAACCAAGGGCTGGGTCGAGGACGCGGGCAAGACCGTGGCCGACGTGGTCCCGGAACTGGAGGCCGCAGGCGCGTCGTTCTTCATCTACACCGACATCAGCCGCGACGGCATGCAGTCCGGGGTGAACATCCCGGCCCTCGAAGCCCTGCTCGGCATGACAAGGCTGCCTGTGCTCATCGCCGGCGGCATCTCCACCCTGGAGGACGTGCAGGCCGTCTTCCCTCTGCGCGAGAAGGGGCTGGCCGGCATCGTCACCGGCAAGGCCATCTACGCCGGCAGTCTCGACCTGAAAGCCGCCCTGGACTGGCTCGCCGCACAGGCCTGAATACATTGCGCCATGGAAAACGAGAAACGCCCGGCCATGTGACCGGGCGTATCTCGTTGTATCGGTATTCGTCAGGGCGCTTCGCCCGAAAATCACTTCGTGCCGAAAATCTTGTCCCCGGCATCGCCGAGACCGGGCAGGATATAGCCGTTTTCGTTCAGGCGCTCGTCAACGGCCGCGACATAGATGTCCACGTCGGGATGGGCTTCCGTGATGCGCTTGAGGCCCTCGGGGGCGGCCACCAGGAACAGGCCCCGGATGCTCGTGCAGCCGGCGTTCTTCAGGCAGCGGATGGTGGCGTCGAGGGTCCCGCCAGTGGCCAGCATGGGGTCGAGGATGATGGCCATGCGCTTGTTGATGTTCTTGGCCAGCTTTACGTAGTACTCCACGGGCTGCAGGGTCTCCTCGTTGCGGTAGAAGCCGACCACGCTGACCTTGGCCCCGGGAACCAGATCCAGCACGCCGTCCTGCATGCCGAGCCCTGCGCGCAGAATCGGCACCACCGTGATCTTCTTGCCCTTGATGACGTCGACCTCCACCGGGCCGGCCCATCCCTGGGTGGTCTTCTTTTCCGTCTCCAGGTCCTTGGTGGCTTCGTAGGTCAGCAGTCTGGCGATTTCCGAGGCGAGCTCCCGAAAATTCTTGGTGCTGATGTCGTGCTTGCGCATGAGGCCGAGCTTGTGCCTGATCAGGGGGTGTTCCGCCACGTAAACTGCCATGAGAATGTCTCCTTGATCTGTGCTAGTGGATTGCTGCCCAGATTGCCTGATTTTTGTTGCCCTTCCTATTCTTCCGCCCCGGTCCGGTCAAGGCGCTGTTTGTCCGGATCGGACGGTGCGCGCAGATGCAGCGCGGCGCGGGCGATGAGGTACGCGCTGACCGGGGCGGTGGCGAAGAGGAAGAGGGTTACGAGCAGTTCGTGCAGGCTCAAGGTTCGCCCGCCGGTGCTGAAGTGCAGGGCCGAGGCGACGAGAATGCCGCCGACTCCCAGGGTGGTGGCCTTGGTCGGCCCGTGCAGGCGGGTGAACAGGTCGGGTAGGCGGGCCAGCCCGATGGACCCGATGAGGGCGAATGCCCCGCCGAGAAGCAGGAAAAAGGAGATGACGGCTTCGATCAGGATTTCGGGCATGGACCGGCTCCTATTCGATGATGTCCCCGCGCAGCAGGTACTTGCACAGGGCCACGGTTCCGATGAAGCCCATCATGGCGATGAGCAGGGCCGCCTCGAAGAATTCGGTCAGGTTCTGGTGGATGCCCAGGAGGACCAGCAGGGCGATAGTGTTGATGGCCATGGTGTCCAGGGCCAGGATGCGGTCCGGCAGGCTGGGCCCGGCGAAGAGCCGCCAGAAATTGAAGGCCAGAGCTGTGGCGATGCAGAAAAAGGCGATGAGCACGGTGACGCTCAACATGGGAATATCTCCTTCAGGGGGGCTTCATAGCGCTTTTTGATGCGCTGCACGAGCAGGGCCTCGTCGTCCAGGTCCAGGACATGCACGAGCAGGCTGAGCCGGTCCTCCGAGACCATGGCGGACACCGTGCCCGGGGTCAGGGAGATGGAGTGGGCCAGCACGGTGATGGCGAAATCGTTCTTCAGGTCCAGGGGAATGGTGACGAAGGCCGGGCGCAGCCGCCCCACTGGCCCGAGGATGAGGCGGGCCACGGTCAGGTTGGCCACGACGATGTCCCACAGGAATACGCCCAGATAGGCCAGGAGGATCAGGGGCCGGCCCATGCAGGGCTGGTCGGGCCAGAATCTGGCCGTGAAGAGGGGCAGGGCCAGGGCCAGAAAGGCCCCCAGGACCACGTGTCCGGGATCCAGGGCGTTGACGAGCAGAAGCCAGACCAGCCAAAGGAAAAGGCTGAACATGGGTTGCGGCACGAGGCGGTTCATGGGTTCACTCCGCCGAGAACGGCTTCGATGTAGTTGCCGGGGGACAGGATCTGCGCGGCGGCGGCGTCGGTGTAGGCGGTCAGGGGACCGGCTAGGACGGCCAGGGCTGCCCCGGACAGGATCAGGGCCGCGGCGGGCGCGAGTCGCGGCCAGGACACGGTGGTTCCGGAAACGGGCACGCCCTCGGTCTTCCAGAACAGCACGCTCCCGCAGCGGCCCAAGGCGATCAGGCACAGGAGGCTGCCGCCCAGCACGGCGGTCCACAGCCAGGGAGCGTGGGTCGGGTCGGCCGCTTGCAGGAGCAGCACCTTGCCCACGAACCCGGACAGGGGCGGCAGCCCCGCCGAGGCCATGGCCCCGAGCAGGAAAAGGGTCCCAAGCAGATCCGGCTGGGACAAGGGCGGTCCCGGTTTGAGGTGGTCTGCCGCGATGCCGCGCTGGCGCGTGAGGTGGTCGGCTAGCAGGAAGAGCCCGGCCGAGACCAGGGTGGAGTGCGGCAGGTAATAGAGGCTCGCGCTGATTCCGGCCTCGTTCCACAGGCCGATGCCCGCCAGCAGGGTGCCCACGGAGACGATGACCAGCCAGGCCAGAAGCTCCCGCAGGCCCCTGCTGCCCAGCGCGCACAGGGCCCCCGCCGCCAGGGTGGCCAAGGCCAGGGGCAGGAGCAGGGCCGCGCTTTGGGCCAGGGGACCATGGGTCGTGAAGATCAGGGACTGGGTGCGCAGGATTGCGTACACCCCGACCTTGGTCATGATGGCGAACAGGGCGGCTACGGACGGCAGCACCGCGGCGTAGAGCCCGGGCAGCCACAAAAACAGGGGAAGCAGCGCGGATTTGAGGCCGAACACGGTCAGAAGCAGCAGGGCCGCGGCCTGCAGCAGTGGAGCCTGGTCCGGGGTGCTGCCTGCCGCCTTGAGGGCCAGATCGGCCATGTTCAGGGTCCCGCAGACCCCGTAGACGACGCCGAGAGCGACGAGAAAGAGGCTGGACCCGACAAGGTTCAGGACCACGTAGCGCAGGGCGTTTCGCGTGCGCTGGGGGCCTTGGCCGTGCAGGGCCAGGCAGTAGGAGGCGATGAGCAGGATCTCGAA
>DPKT01000008.1:4778-5514 GCA_003542385.1 Desulfomicrobium sp. | reverse complement strand
GCTGGATCGCCCTGGCCATCGTCATCTTCGGCGGCTGGCACCCGGTGCGGGCGGCCATCGGCGCCTACTTCTTCGCGGCCCTGCAGGTCTCGGGCATCTACCTGCAGGAGCTCTTCCCCTCGGTCCCGGCCCAGGTCTTCCAGGTGGCGCCCTTCCCCATGATGATCCTGACGCTTCTGGCCGTGAACCTCGGCCGCGTGTCCTTCGTGCAGGACATGATGCGACGCTACCCCTTCCTGAAACGCTTCTCGGGCAGCTGGCCCATCACGTCGCCCGCGGCGTTGGGGCAGGACTTCGATCCGAAGAAGGGGCTGTAGCTCGATACGGGCAGAGGAGATTTCGCCCGTTCGCACGCCTCCCCTTTCGCTCAGTCCTTCGGAAACACCGCCGGATGGGTGAAGACCCAGTCCCGGTCCTGCACCGGGGTATGGCAGGACGTGCAGACTTCGGGCCCCTTGTCGAAGGGCTTCTGCTCCATGCCCAGCCAGCGCCCCCAACCCCAGCCGTAGGTCTGGGCGTACTTCTTCGAGTCCTTGAACATGAACTCGGCGTGGACCAGGTCGCTCGGAACCTTGGCCTCGGACCACGCGTCCAGGGAGGCCGCCTTCCAGACCACCTTGCCCAGGACCGCGCCGTCGGGCCAGGGGTTGGTCTGCCCGGCGCGGGCCGCCTTCACGGCCACGTCGTTGCCGACGATGAGGCGGACCGTGTCGTTGTCCGTGCGATGGGCCACCGA
>DPKT01000008.1:0-4683 GCA_003542385.1 Desulfomicrobium sp. | reverse complement strand
CAGAAAAATGACCGTTCTCATCACGCTCCTCCTTCGGCTACCGCAGCCGACACGCCCCCGGGCAGGGCCTATGCTATTTCACTTCCAGCTTCTCCGTCAGCGTCATGCCCTTCGCCCCTGCGTAGAACACGACGAGCTTCACGACCCCGCTGCCGACGTTCCGCCCCGTGTGCGTCACATCGACGACTTCGGCCAGGAGGTCGCCCGCCTTCAGGAGCTTCTTCCGCCCGTCCTGCAGCGTGACCTCGAGTTCCCCTTCGATGACCATGGCGAAGGACGGGACGGAGTGCCTGTGCCACCCGGTTTCCTGCCCCGGGTCGACCTCGATGAGCATACCCGTCACTTCCGCCTGCCCCTTGGGGTATTCGATCTGCTTCCCGTCCCAGCTCGAATCCGTCCGCAGCCCGAGGGTGGAACGGACGCCGGGCGCCGGGTCCAGGCAGTATGCGGGACTCCAGACGGTCAGCAGCACCGCCAGCATGAACGTCGCTTTGAATGTCAGTCGCATCGTTTCTCCATCGTTGATCGTGTTCGCAGCGAACCCGCCGAGAGCGGCAGTCGTCTACAGCCGCGTCCCGCCCTCGGCCAGGCTCTTGAGCCGTTCCATGTCCAGGATGCTGATCTCCTTGCCCTGGACCTCGATGAGGCCTTCCTGGCTCATCTTCCCGAGCACTCGCGAGAGGGTCTCCTGGGACGTGCCGAGGATGTTGGACAGGACGCCCTTGGTCACGTTCAGCTTGACCCGGGCCGAGACGGGCTTCAGGGACTGCTGGTGCACGAGGTAGGTGGCCAGGCGCTGGGGAATCTCCTTCAGGGACAGGTTCTCGATGAGGACCGTGAACTCGCGCAGCCGCCTGGACAGAACGGCCAGCATGTTCATGGCCAGGGACGGGCTCTCGCGGTAGAGTTCGATGAGCTTTTTGCGCGGGAAAAAGAAGAGGCTGGCCTTGGTCAGGGCCTGGGCGTTGGCCGGGTAGGTCATCCCGGCGAAGACCGGCACCTCGCCCACGGGGTCGCCCTGTCCCAGGATGTGCAGGATCTGCTCGCGGCCGTCGAAGGACATCTTGAAGACCTTCACCTGCCCGCCGGCCACCACGTAGAAGCCGACCCCCTCCCTGCCCTCCTGGAAGAGCATGTCGCCCTTGTCGAACTCGCGCAGTTCGCCGATGCCTTCCAGCCGCCGCAGTTCCTCCTCGGGCAGGCCGCGAAAGAGCGTGCTCTGCCCCATGATCGTCATGAAATCCATCCGTACCGTCCTTATCTGGTGAAAACGAAGATGTTGGCGGAGAACACGTCGGGGTCGAACCCGCTGCCGGCGTAGTCCGAGACGTGTTCGACCAGCCGGAAGCCCCGCGCCTCGTGACCGGCGACGATGTCGGCCGACGGCAGGGGGTGCAGGCGCACCTGGTCGTCGAAGACCCGTCTGCCCTCGATGTCCAGGCCCGTGCGGAAAGTCAGGCTTTCCGGGGTGATGTCCTCGTAGGCGCGGTGGAAGACCGCGCCCTCCATGACCTTGGGCGGGAAGACGAAGGAAGGCAGGCCCAGGACGTAATCCCAGTTCATGACCTGCACGATCCAGACCCCGTCCGGCAGCAGGCGTTCGGCCACGTCCTCGACGCAGGACCAGAAGCGGCCCTGCGGCAGGTGGGCCGCCGTGTTCCCGATGCAGTAGATCATGCTCCAGGGCCCGCCCAGGGTCCTGAACTCCGCCATGTCCAGGACATGGAACTCGGTCTCCGGAGCTCGCGTCCTGGCCTGGGAGACCATGGCCTGGTCCAGGTCCAGGCCAACGGCCTGGATGCCGTCGCGGGTGAAGGCGGAGCAGTAGTCGCCCGTGCCGCAGCCCAGATCCAGCACCGGCCCGCCCCGGTCGCCAAGGTGGTGGTTCAGGAAGGCGTAGACGCCGGGGCTGAAGGGAAAGATGCGGTCGTACCACTCGGCGAACTTGGAATACATGGACATGGCGGCCTCCTTGTCGTGAACGCGAATCAGAACACCTTGATATGTCCGAGCCGTCCCAAGGTCCAGCCCGGAGAGGAAGTTCGATGGCACGGCCTCCTCCCGGTCGTGGCGAAAAAACACCCCGTACGTTGTGGGAAAACAACAGACGAACGATCCACCAACGACGGCTTCCCGAATCGACTTCATAACCATCCGTTATGCAAGGTTTTCAAATAAAATCGCGGCCCGGCAGCCAAATTGCAATCCGGTTCATGCTTCTGTATTGCCCGTGAACAACACACTGAACAATCACACAACAAAACTGAGCACAGGAACAACACCGCACATGAACACCCAGATGAACGCAAGCCAGCAACTCCTCATCAAGAACATCCTCCAGGCCCCCATCCAGGACGATCCGAACCAGGAGATCGTCTACGCAGGGACTCTCCGCTTCACCTACGCGCAGTTCCGCGAACGCGTGGCCCGTCTGGCCTCGGCCCTCATGGCCCAGGGCGTAGGCCCCGGCGACACCGTGGCCGTCATGGACTACGACAGCCACCGCTACCTGGAGTGCTACTTCGCCATCCCCATGATCGGCGCGGTCCTGCACACCATCAACATCCGCCTCTCGCCCGAGCAGATGGTTTACACCATCGGCCACGCCGAGGACGACGTCATCCTCGTCAATTCCGACTTCCTGCCCCTGCTGGAGCAGATCCGGGGCCGGCTCGACACGGTGGAGAAGTTCATTCTGCTGACCGACGGTGGCGACGCGCCCGCCACCTCGTTGCCCCTGGCCGGCGAGTACGAGGCGCTCCTGGCGGCAAGCGCCCCCCTGGCCGACTTCCCGGACTTCGACGAGAACACCCGCGCCACGACATTCTACACCACGGGCACCACGGGCCTGCCCAAGGGCGTCTACTTCAGCCACCGCCAGCTCGTGCTGCACACCCTCGGAGGTCTCGCCGCCCTGGGCTCAAACGCCACCCAGGGGCGCTTCCACCGCGAGGACGTGTACATGCCCATCACGCCCATGTTCCACGTCCACGCCTGGGGCATTCCCTACATGGCCACCATGCTCGGCGTGAAGCAGGTCTACCCCGGCAAGTACATCCCGGAGGCCCTGGCCCGGCTCATCGCCACTGAGAAGGTCACCTTCAGCCACTGCGTGCCGACCATCATGCACATGCTCCTGACGGACCCCAAGTGCGCCCAGTACGACCTCTCTCGCTGGCGGGTGGTCATCGGCGGCGCGGCCATGCCCAAGTCGGTCTGCGCCGCGGCCCTGGACCGCGGCATCGACGTCTTCGCCGGGTACGGCATGTCCGAGACCTGCCCCATCCTGAGCCTCTCCCATCTTTCCGACGCCGAACTTGCGCTTGACCGCGACGCCCAGATCGCCCTGCGCACCCGCACGGGCAAGTCCCTGCCCATGGTGCGGCTGCGGCTGGTGGACGAGGAGGGGCGCGAGGTACCAAGCGACGACAAGACGCCCGGCGCCCTGCAGGTTCGCGCCCCGTGGCTGACGGCCTCCTACCTGAAGGACGAGAGCAACTCCAAAAGGCTGTGGACCGACGGGTGGCTCAACACGGGCGACGTGGCCTGCCGCAACGCCGAGGGCAGCCTGCGCATCACGGACCGCACCAAGGACGTCATCAAGGTCGGCGGCGAGTGGGTCAGCTCCCTGGAGATGGAGGACATCATCCTGCAGCACCCCGACGTGGCCGAGGCCGCGGTCATCGGCCGGCCCGACCTGCGCTGGGGAGAGACGCCGCTGGCGCTGGTGGTGCCCAAGCCGGGCGCAGCCCCGCAGGAGAAGGAGATCGTCCAGCACGTCAAGGGCTTCGTGGACAGAGGCGTGCTGCCCAAGGAAGCCGTGCTCCTGCGGGCGCGCCTGGTGGACGCCATCGCCAGGACGAGCGTGGGCAAGACCAACAAGGTGGCCATGCGCGAAACGTATCTGAAGGACAACGAGGACTAGACGCGCAACGCGCTTTCATTCGGGGCCTTCCTGCGGCGCAGGGAGGCCCTTTGTCATTCCGGGCCGCCTGACAGGCCGAAACGCCGCCTGTATGCGCCCGGCGACAGCCCCGTCAGTTCCCGAAAGGCCTTGAAAAAGGCCGTCGCGTCGGCATATCCCACCATGGACGAGATTTCGCCCGTCGACTCGCCGCCCGTTTCCAGCAGGCGTTTGGCCCGCTCGATGCGTACTGCCTGCAGATATTGGGCGGGGGTGCGGCCCACGGCCCTGCGGAAGCGTCGCAGCAGGGTTCGCCCGGTCAGGTGCGCGGCCGCAGCCACTTCGCCGATCCTCACGGGTCGGGCGTAGTTGTCCTCCATCCAGCGCCGCGCCGCCGCCACGGCCTCGTCCCCGGCGGAAGGCAGGGACAGCAGGCTCATGTACGGGGTCTGACGAATCCGGCCGGGGTCGAGAAGAAGCGTCCTGGCGCAGGACAAGGCCGCCTCCGGCGATACGTGGCGGGCGACGAGGTGCAGGGCCAGATCGAAGTAGGCCGTCACGCCGCCGGCGCAAATGTAGTCGCCGCCGTCCACGAGCATGCGGTCCGGCTCCAGGGCGACGTCGGGGTAACGGGCGGCGAAGGCCTGCGCCAGCCCCCAGTGGGTGGTGGCCGGACGCCCTCGGAGGATGCCTGCCTCGGCCAGGAAGAACACGCCTGCGCAGGCCCCGCAGGCCACGGCCCCGGAAGCGTGCGCCCGACCGACCCACGAGGCCGGCGC
>DPKT01000051.1:4650-4805 GCA_003542385.1 Desulfomicrobium sp. | reverse complement strand
GCCGCACAGCTCGATGCAGCTCTCGGCCGCCTCGCGGGCCTGCGCGCCGCCGGCGCCGTGCAGAAACGCGCCCACCAGCACGTTGTCGAACACGGTCATGTCCTTGAGCGGCCTCACCACCTGGAAGGTGCGCACCGCGCCCATGCGGGCGATCC
>DPKT01000051.1:0-4583 GCA_003542385.1 Desulfomicrobium sp. | reverse complement strand
CAGGGTCGTCTTGCCGGCGCCGTTGGGCCCGATCAGGCCGACGATCTCCCCGGCGTCGACGGTGAAGCTCACCCGGTCGTTGGCGACGAGCTCCCCGAATTTTTTGGTCACGTCGCGGACCTCAAGCAGTGCCAACGGAAGTCCCTCCTTTTGCGCCGGCCGGCCGGCGGAAGCGTTTTGCGATGTCGCGGACGATCCCGCTGATGCCCGCCGGCTGTTTGACGACGATGACGATGATCAGCACCCCGAAAACGATGAGATCCACCCCGCCGCCCAGGCCGCCCCACAGCGCGCGGGTGTACTCCTGCAGCGGGATGAGCACCGCGGCCCCGAGCAGCGGACCGGCCAGGGTCCCCGCCCCGCCCAGGATCGTGACGAGCACGAACTTCATCGACATGTCGAGCGACATGACCATCCCCGGGTCGACGCGCAGGTTGTACTGCACGAAAAAGGCGCCGCACAGGCCGGCCAGTCCGGCCGACAGGGCCATGGCCGTGAGCTTGACGGCCGTGCTGTTGACCCCGAGCGACTCGGCCGTCTCCTGGCCCTCGCGCACGGCCCTCAGGTAGTAGCCGAAACGGTGGCCTTCGAGAAACCGCACGATGCCGAAGATCAGCACGAACAGCACCAGGGCGCAGTAGTAATAGCCCGTCTTGGAGTCGTACCACATCAGGTTTGCGAGCCCTTCCTCGACCATCGGGTAGTCCAGCCCCAGCGCGCCGCCCACCCAGTACCAGACCAGGAACAGCCGGTTGAAGATCTCCACGATGGCGAAGGTGGCGATGGCAAAATAGTGCCCGCTCAACTTGAAGCAGGGGTAGCTGATGAGCACGGCCACTGCGGCGGCTGCCAGTATGCCGACCGCGATCCCGGGCCAGGGGCTCAATCCGTACGTGACCACGGCCATGCCCGCGCCGTAGGCGCCGATGCCGAAGAACACGGAGTGGCCGAAGGAGGTTTGTCCGCCGTAGCCGCCGATGATGTTCCAGGCCTGGGCCATGCTGGCAAAGAGCAGGATCAGGATGAGCACGTGCATGAGGAAGGAGTTGGCCGTGATTGCGGATACCGCCGGCACCAGGGCCATCAGCGCCACGAGGGCCAGCCAGAACAGATCTTTACGCTTCAGCGCACCGTGATGCATGGGGGTTACCATCCGAAAATGCCCTTGGGCCGCAGGAACACGACGGCGAGGTAAAGGCCGAACACGGCCACGTATTTGAAGACCGGGGCGATGTAGTAGCCGCCCAGGGCCTCCACCACACCGATGAGGATCGCCGCCACAAGCGCCCCCGGGATGCTGCCGAAGCCGCCCATGGCCACGCAGATGAAGGCGATGAGGCTGAACAGGGTGCCGACCTCCGGGTGCACGGCCAGGTACGTGGGCATGATGCCCCCGGCAAGGCCGACGGTGGCCCCGCCGATGCCGAAGACCAGCAGATAGATCCGCTCCGTGTTGATGCCCATCAGCTCCGCGGCCTCCTTGTCCATGGCGGTGGCCTGGATGGCCCAGCCGAACCGCGTGCTGCGGACCATGTAGAACGTGAGGCCCACCACGACGAGCGCCACGAGGGCCGTGACGAGCTGGGGCACGGGAACGATCAGCGCCCCCAGCTGAAACGTCTTGTCGCCCAGCCAGGTGTCGGAAAGGATGCGGAAGTTGGGGGTGAACTGGTTGAGGCAGAGGTTCTTGAGGAGCATCGCCAGCCCGAAAGTGGCCAGCAGGGCCGAGAGCGGGGGCTTGCCGACCGTGTACTTGATGATCAGTCGATACGTCAGGGCCCCCAGGATGAATATGAAAAGGCCGCCCGCAAACATGGAGAGGAGCGGATCCACGTTCGCCAGGAACCCCAGCCAGTACGTCACGTACATCGCGATCATCACGTACTCGCCGTGGGCGAAGTTGATCACGTCCATCACGCCCCAGATCAGGCAGAGCCCGACGGCCACGAGGGCGTAGAGCATGCCGTTGAGGACGCCGTCCAGAAGCACTTGAAGCAGAGTGTCCATAAATGACTAACGCAGTCGCAATGTCGGGTGCACGATATTGTCATCCCGGACTCGATCCGGGATCCAAGTCTTATGGATTCCTGCTTTCGCAGGAATGACAAAAATCAAAACGTCGGTTTTCACAAAAGGTGCCGGGGGCCCAGAGACCCCCGGCACCGGTTCCATTCACAGCAAATCAGGGAATGTCCCCTTTGTCCTCTAGCGCTTGTTCCAGGGCTTCATGGGGAAGATCGGCTTCGTGTCCGCCTTCTCCGTGGGGAAGATCCGCTTGTACTTGCCGCCCTGGAGCTGGGTGACGATGCTCAGGGCCAGCTTGTTCTGGCCGCCCGGGGCGAAGGCCACCTTGCCGCTCAGGGAGAGCGGGGAGGGCCACGTGTTGGCGTACAGGGTCTTGGCCACCACCTCGGGATCGAGGCTCTTGGCCTTCTCGATGGCCTGGGCCAGGACCAGCATGGCGATCGTTTCCTGGATGCTGTCGCTGTCGTAGGGCACGCCGCCGGTCTTGGACTTGAAGATCTTCTCCACCTCGGCCACGGCGGGCATCATGCCGGCAAACTCGGGCGAGTAGCCCGTTGAGCCCATGAAGAAGTCCGCATCGGGGCCCAGCTGCTTGGCGATGACCGGATCCTGGTAGCCGCTGCAATAGTTGAGGGACACCTTGGGGATCCAGTTCATCTTCTTCATTGTCTTGACCATCAGGGCATAGTCGGCCCCCAGAACGGCCCCGAAGAGTGCATCGGGGTTCTTGGACTTGACGGTCTGCACCTCGCTGTCGAGGTTGGTGGCGCCGGGAGTAAAGGGCACGTCGGCCACGACGGTAAAGCCGCCGGCCGCCGCCGCTTTCTTGGCCTCTTCGGCCGCGTGCTTGCCGAAGACGGAGTTTTCATAGATCAGGCCGAGTGTCTTCACGTTGGCGTTTTTCTGGGTCTTGTTGAGCCACTTCAGGACCTCGACGAACTCGTGGGACTCGACCTCGTCGGTGGAAGCCGTTCGGAAGAAATATTTCATGCCGGGGCGCTGGGTGAGGGCCGCGGAGCTGGAGGCGCCGCACATGAAGATCTTCTTGGCCCGCTCTGCCACCATGCTCGCCGGCATGCTCACCGAGCTGTTGTAGGCGCCGATGAGGGCCCACACGCCTTCCTGGTTGATCAGGCGCTCGGCCTCGGCCTTGCCCACGTCGGGCTTGCCCTGGCTGTCGGTGTGCACGAGAACGAACTTGTACCCCGCGAGCCAGCCTTTATTGTTAGCCAGCGGTACCTTGATGTTGGGGTGCTTGTTGTTGAGGATCTCGACGGCCGTCTCCACCGCGGCCTTGCAGCGCTGGCCGGCCAGCGCGACGGGGCCGGTCAGGGGGAAGATGGTGCCGATCTTGATGACCTTTTCCTGTGCCAGGGTCGGTGCGGGGGCGACGCCCAGTATCAGGGTGACCGCCGCAGCAACTAGGAGCCAGATTGTCATGCGGGACTTGAAGTGAACCATCAGTGACCTCCTCTCTCGGGTTGATTTGCACCTGTGCTGCACGGGCAGGACCAAGGCACACGCGGCATCGGCTTCCACAGGCAGTAAATGCGTTCTGAAGGAGAACAAGACTTGAAGAGGGACGATAGTAAATGCAACCCTGGTTGTCAAGGACGTTTTCGCAGGACAACGAACAGAAAAGGGGTCAGCCGTTAATCATCTAACCTGTTGATTTTCTTTCTTCATAACCCGCGTAATTTATCAAAGTATGGTTCGCTTTTCAAATCATCGAGTGTGTTAATAGCCGATTCCTCGTGCAAACTCTTAACCAAGCAAACATACGCTGCCTTGATATTCGAGATACGCTTCTTATAATCTAGTCTCTTCAGCATCTTTCCATCTGTGTTAAGCCTGTTGAGTCCTTCCAATACTTTAACGCTAGTGTATATGTGCATCGCAACTTTTATCCGGGTCTGTCTTCGTTTTATTTTTCCAGCTTGCTTTTCGCTCTTTATCGTCCTTTCTTCAGTCAGCTTCAGGTCAACCTCTTTATTGAGCAGCTCGAATAATTTCTTCCCTTTTTGGTCATCCATAAAAGCCATTTCAATAATCGATGTATCCAGGAGAGGGATTATCTTCAGTAATGCCGCGCTTTCTGTTCCCGTCATCCGTCCTTTTTCCATCCTGAGACAATCCAGCAGCGCAAGATTTCTGCGGCATTCAAGATACAAGAGCCTTATCTTTGCATCGACATCGTCTCCCAGTTGCTTCCACTTGCTGTATCGATCGATGCAATCGGTGCCTATATTGTATAGTCCTTTCAGTAAAGGGATAAGGGTAATGGTATCCAACATGTTTGCTTTCACTCCTTCCGTCCATGACGGAGATAACATTCAATGTTTGAGTTTTGTTTGTGCAAGTTCATATTTGTCGTTCTCTATACAATAAGTTTCTCCGGTTCGACGGTTATAAAACCATTCGCCCTTACACGTATTTATGGCATCTAATTGTTAATTTCTTTTCCATATTAATGGTGAGTATGATTGTGACTGAGGCACTGATAATTAAAATAAATTTCGACTCCTATTTTTTATTGGTAATTGATCCTGTTCTGGCAC
>DPKT01000118.1 GCA_003542385.1 Desulfomicrobium sp. | reverse complement strand
CTCGGTCAGGTCGGCGATGATGAGGCCGTATTCCTCGGAAGGATCGCGGCGGGTGTGAAAGTCCGTGGGGCGGATGCGGATCTCGGGTCGCATGATGGCCCCGCTGTCCATGAGGTCCTCGCCGTCAATGCGGGCGTGCATCTCGCCCAGGTGCCAGAAGATGAGGCTCGTCAGGCCGTCGCGGCGGTACGGCGTGGCCGAGAGGCCGAGGGAATAGGCGCTGTCGAAGGCCGTCACGGCGGCCGTGAAGGTGCGGCTGGGGGCGCGGTGACACTCGTCGACGACGAGATGGCCGATGCGCTTCTTGAGTTCCTTGGCCCTGGCATAGACCGACTGGACCGTGGCCACGGTGATCCGTTCGCCGACGCGGCTCTTGCCGCTGCCGATCATGCCGACCTCGCGGGCCGGGATGCCCAGGAACTGCTCCACGCGCTCCACCCACTGCATGGCCAGGTCGCGAGTGTGCACGACGACCAGAGCCGGCTGGCGTCGGCTGACGATGAGGGACAGGCCGCAGACGGTCTTGCCGGCTCCGGTGGGTGCGCAGAGGGTGCCGAATCGCCGTCGCAGCATGGCCTCGCAGGCCGTGCGCTGGTAGGGGCGCAGCTCCCCGGAGAAAGAAAAGTCCACCTCGGGCAGGCTACGGCGCTCGTCCTCGTACTCCACCGCCTCGCCCTGTTCGGCGCAGATGCGCGCCAGCCGCTCGCCGTAGCCGCGCGGCACGATAAGTCCGCCGCACTTGCGGGCCGAATAGAACTTGAGGTGCCGGGAGACTCGGAAATTGGTGCGGCCCATCTTCAGGTTTTCGAGCCACTTGGGGTTCTCCAGGGTCAGCTCGGCCATGACCGCGTCCTTCACGGACTCAGGCATGTCGGACAGGAAAAGCTTGTGG
Organism: Desulfomicrobium sp.; assembly: GCA_003542385.1. Lineage (GTDB taxonomy): Bacteria > Desulfobacterota > Desulfovibrionia > Desulfovibrionales > Desulfomicrobiaceae > Desulfomicrobium. The sequence goes on along the minus strand of DPKT01000118.1, from coordinate 3,574 downwards.
CTGATCCGGCAGCGCATCACGCCTGCACCCCGAGCAGCCTGGCGAAACTCTCGGTAACCCGCGCGACCTTTCGCGCCGCGTAGTCAAAGCAGACCATGCCCGTCTTGACCACGGCGATCTCGGCCCTGTCGGACACACGAGTCAACCGATAGACCAGCTCGAAACCGGAGCGCCGCACTTCCGTGACACCCAGGTCAACATCCAGTTCGTCGCCCAGGAAAGCCTCGGCCTGGAAAACCAGCGCCGCGTCGGCCATGATCAACCCCGCCCCGCCCACATCCTTTTCGGACAGCCCAAGGGACGACAGCCACATCACCCGCGCCTCGTGCGCCAGCCCCAGCACCCGGTCGTTGCCCAGGTGCCCGCCGTAATTCACGTCCGAAACCCGCACCGCCAGCCGTACTCGGTAAAGCCACGCCTGCGGCAGCTCAATCTGCACTCGCGCCATATCCCCAGCCCCTCCCGTCCATCCCGTCCATTGCGTCCATATAGTCCATCATCCACCGTCTGTCCTTCAGGATACAAGCCCGTCCAAGCTCTCCCCCCGCCCGATGACCGCCAGCGTGTCCCCTTGCCGCAGGGCCGCATCGGCCTTGGGCACGAACACGAAATGCTGTTCGTCAGCCGCCCGCACAGCCACGACCTGGATGCCGTAGGCGTTGGTCAGGTTCAGTTCGCGCAGGTTCTTGCCGGCCCATTTGTCGACCACCAGCTCCTTTAGAATGACGTTGGTGCCCAGCGGCAGGTAGTCGATGAGGCCCGGTACGGCCAGCTTGGCGGCCAGCTGTTCGGCGGCGTAGCGTTCGGGGAAGATGACCGAGTCGGCCCCGACCTTGCGCAGCACCTTCTCGTGGTCGTGGCTGATGGCCTTGACCGTGACGTTGCGGCAGCCCAGCTCCTTCAGGAACAGGGTGACGAGGATGCTCGCCTCCATGGAATGCCCGGTGCTGACGATGACCTCGGGCAACTCGCCGAAGCCCAGCTGCTGCAGGGCCGTCTTGTCCACGGCCTCGGCCTGGTAGGCGTGGGTCAGGGTCTCGGCCGCGGCCTTGACCTTCTCCGGGTCGATGTCCAGGCCCACGACCTGCTGGCCGTGTCTCATGAGGGACTGGGCCAGGCTCAAGCCGAACTTGCCCAGGCCCACCACCCCGAATTCCTTGCGTGCCATACGATCTCCTAGCCTATGAGCATGTTGCGTTCCGCGCGGCGGAAATGTTCACGGGTCTGCCAGGCCTGCAGCATGGTCAGAAAGACGATGGGCCCCAGGCGCCCGACGAACATGAGTAGCATGATGACGAGCTTACCCGGGGCCGACAGCTTCGGGGTCAGGCCGGTGCTCAGCCCCACGGTGCCGAAGGCCGACGTGGCCTCGAAAAAGAGTTCGATGAACTTGCCGCGCACCATCTGGTGCGGCACGTTGGCCCCCTCGGTCACGGTCAGGACGAAGACCGAGGCCAGAACAAGAACAACCGCCAGGATGGTCAGGGTCATGGCCTTGTTCACCGTCGGACCGTCCACGGCGTAGCCCTCGACCACGACCTGCTCGCGCCCCTTGACCTGGGAGGCGCCGAAGCCCAGCAGCACGCGCAGGGTCGTGGTCTTGATGCCGCCGGCGCAGGATCCTGGCGAGCCGCCGATGATCATGAGCAGGATGAGCACGAAGAGGGACGTGTCCGTCATGACGCCGATGTCCATGGTGTTGAACCCGGCCGTGCGGGCAGTGACGGATTGGAAGAGGCTCTGCAGCATGGCCGTGAGGAGCCCGTCCTGGCGCTGCTCGATGCAGAAAAAGACGGCCCAGCCGATGAAGACGAGCCACAGGCTGGTGCGGATGACCAGCGAGCTCTGCCAACTGAGACGGCTCGAAAGGCGCCTTAGGCCCAGGAGCGAACCGAAGAACCCGGGCAGTTCCACCAGGACATAGAAGCCGATGCCCCCCAGGAAGATGAGGAGCATGAAGACGAGGTTCACGGGCAGGTTGCCGGCGAAGCGCATGAGGTTGTCCGGGTAGAGGGCGAAACCGGCGTTGCAGAAGGCCGAGACGGCGTGGAAGAAGGCCCCGAACCAGCCCATCTCGCCGCGGGTGAAGGCCTGCAGCGCCACGGCCCCGGCGGCCTCGATGCTCAGACAGACCACGAAGACGTGGACGAGAAACCGCCCGAGCCTGAAGGAAGGGTCGCCCAGCAGGGACTCGCCCACGGCCAGGCGGTCCGTGAGGGTCACACGCCGGCGCCAGAGGTAGAAGACCAGGCTCGTGTAGGTCATGACGCCCAGGCCGCCGACGTGGATCAGCACGGCCAGGACGCTCAGTCCGAAGGTCGAGAAGGTCGTGCCCGTGTCCACCACGGACAGCCCCGTGACGCAGGTGGCCGAGACCGAGGTGAACATGGCGTCGATCCAGGAAATGGCCGTCCCCTTCTGTGAGGCGGACAGGTGCAGGAGGAAGCCGCCCAGAAGGATGGTCGCGGCGAAGAAATAGACCGGCAGGAAGGCCGGGGACACGAATCTGCGCGCGAAGTTCACGGTCTCACTCCAGGGCGGCGGCCAGCAGGGCGCGGGTGTACTCTTGGCCGGGGCGCTCGAAAATGGCCCCTGTCTCCCCCTGCTCCACGATGATCCCGTCCTTCATGATGACGACGCGGTGGCACAGAGCCCGCACCAGAGCCAGGTCATGGGTGATGAACATGTAGGTCAGGCCGAAGCGGGCCCGCAAGTCGCGCAGCAGTTCGACGATCTGGAACTGCACGGTGCGGTCCAGGGCCGAGGTGGGCTCGTCCAAAACCACGAATTCGGGCCGCAGGATCAGGGCCCGGGCGATGGAGATGCGCTGGCGCTGGCCGCCCGAGAACTCGTGAGGGTAGCGGTGCATGGCGGAGGGGTCCAGGTCCACAGCCTCCAGGATCTCGGCGATACGCCGCTCCCGGTCGGAACCGGAAGCCAGCCTGTGGGCGTCGAGGCCTTCGGCCACGATCTGGCCCACGGTCATGCGCGGGCTGAGGCTGCCGTACGGGTCCTGGAAGACGATCTGGAAATTCCGGCGCAGGTCCCGGACCTGCCTCTCGCGCATGGCCGACAGGTCCTGCCCGTCGAAGACGACTTCGCCGCGGCTCGGCAGCAGGCGCAGCAGGGCCAGGCCCAGGGTGGTCTTGCCCGAGCCGCTCTCCCCGACCACGCCCAGGGACTCGCCGCGGCGGATGGTCAGGTCCGCGTCGGTCACGGCCTTGATGAAACTCTTGGGACGCCCGAAGAAACTCCTCCCCTGCGGAAACCAGACCCGCACGCCCCTGGCCTCCACCAGGTTCCCGGCCGTCTCTTCAAGAGGGTCCGGCCGCCCCGCCGGCGCGCTGGCCAGCAGGGCCCTGGTGTAGGGGTGCGACGGCGCGGCGAAGATCTCCTTGCGCGGGCCGTGCTCGACGATGCGGCCCTCGCGCATGACGTGCACCTCGTCGGCCATGTGGCGCACCACGCCCAGGTCGTGGGAGATGAGCAGGATGGCCATGTTCAGGCGCCGCTGCAGATCCTTGAGCAGGGCCAGGACCTGAGCCTGGATGGTCACGTCGAGAGCCGTCGTCGG
>DPKT01000161.1 GCA_003542385.1 Desulfomicrobium sp. | reverse complement strand
CGGCGTGAGGCCCACGTGGGCGCAGACCGGGATGCCGGCCCGCGTCAGGGCCCGAACCTGGGCGGCGATCTCCTCCCCGCCCTCGACCTTGACGGCCTCGCAGCCGCCCTCCTGCACCAGCCGCCCCGCGTTCTCCAGGGCCTGGGCCGGGGAAATCTGGTAGCTCAAGAAGGGCATGTCGGTGACGACGAAGGTCTTCCCGGCTCCGCGCCGGACGGCCCGGGTGTGGTGGATCATGTCGGCCATGGTCACGGGTACGGTGGAATCGTAACCAAGCACGACCATGCCAAGGGAATCGCCCACCAGGATGACGTCAACCCCGGCCTCCTCCGCGAGTCTGGCCGACGGGTAGTCGTAGGCCGTGAGCATGACGATCTTTTCGCCGTCCTTTTTCATGCGGAGGAAGTCGTTCAGGGTTTTCATCATGAGTCTCCATTCGTCTTCTTGATTTCGTTGTCCGGACCGACCAGGACCACGACCGGTTCGTGGCCGGGAATCTCGTCCGGGGTCAGCTGCACGTAGGAGGCGATGATGACCTTCTGCCCGCGGCTGCCCTTGTGGGCCGCGGCGCCGTTGAGGCAGATCTCGCCCTTTTCGCCGAGAATGACGTAGGTGGACAGGCGCTCGCCGTTGTCCACGTTGTAGATGTCCACGCGCTCGTTGAGGTGGAACCCCGCGGCGCGGATGAGGTCCGGACAGATGGCCACGGACCCCTCGTAATCGACCTCTGCGCCGGTGATGGTCGCCCGGTGCAGCTTGGCCTGCAGAAACGTACGTAAAGGCATTTATCTCTCGAAGGCTATATGAATATTGTCGATGAGCCGCGCCTTGCCCAGGCGCAGGGCCACGGCGGCAAGAACATCGGCCCGGACCTCCTCGACCGTCTCGATGGTCGCGGGGTCCACCAGTTCCAGGTAATCGAGGCGCCCCATGGGGATGCGCTCCTCGTAGTACTTCCCGACGGCTGCGCGCAGGACGGCCGCATCGGTCTCTCCGGACCGGACCAGATCCTCCAGCAGGAGAAGGCCCTTGCGGATGTGCGGGGCCACGGCGCGCTCCTCCGGAGCAAGATAGACATTGCGCGAGCTCATGGCCAGCCCGTCGGCCTCGCGCATGATGGGACGGCCCTCGATGCGTACGGGGATGTCCAGCTCGCGCGTCATCTTGCGGATCACGGCCAGCTGCTGCCAGTCCTTCTCCCCGAACACCGCGAAGGTCGGCTGGACCAGGTTGAAAAGCTTGCAGACCACCGTGGCCACGCCCCGGAAATGGATGGGCCGGGAACGGCCGCAGAGGTTCGTGGTCAGCTCCGGCACCGTGACCCAGGTGCCGTGGTCCGGAGCGTACATGTCGTCACGGACCGGAGTGAAGAGCGCGTCCACTCCGGCCTCGCGGGCCAGGTCGGAATCGCGCTCAAGGTCCGACGGATAATTCTCCAGGTCTTCGCCGGGGCCGAACTGGGTCGGGTTGACGAAGATGGAGGCCACCAGGACGTCGCAGTGCTCCCGCGCCCAGCGCATGAGGCTCAGGTGCCCCTCGTGCCAGTAGCCCATGGTCGGGACCAGCCCGACCGTCAGCCCCTCCCGGCGCCAGACCAGACCCAGCTCCTGCATGGCCGAAGGCAGCGTGATGCGCAGCATGTCGTTCATCTGGCCGCCCTCTGCACATGCATGTCGAAGCATGCGCAACCGCAGTCGCAGACGATCTGGTCACCGCGGTGGCGACCGTCGGAGTCGTCGACGACGTCGAAGAGGACGCCCGAGTCGCGGTCGTAGTCGAACTCCATGCCGATGACGTCGACCATGCCGTAGAGGCCGCACTTGCGGCAGATGAAATCCCTCAGCTCTCCGAATTTAGCGTGCATTGTCGTCCCCCTGCGAGAGGCTCAGGCTCTCCAGTTGGATATTCAGGGCCTGCGTGGAAATGTGGATCTCGCGAGTGGACAGTCCCAGGGAGACCAGCATGGCCACAAGACTCAGCCCGAAGAGAATTTTGCCCAAAAGCACAAGGCCGGCGAAAAGAAAGAACATGCACAGGACGCACAAAAAAAGGCTGAGCACCCCGTAAAGCTGCATGAGACGGATGAGATTGACCCGCTGGCGCAGACTCTCGATCTGGGCCAGGATGGAGGGACCGTGGCTGGCCTCGTAGCGGTCGTGCAGGGTGCGGATGCGCGAGCCCAGGGCCAGGAAACGGTTGGTATAGGCCAAGAGGACCAGGGAGATGGTCGGGAAGAGCAGGGCCGGCGTGGTCAGTGAAATTTCCATATTTCAACCAAAACTTTAAGATTCACACAGGGCGCGCAGCTCTTCGAGCTCGTCCCAGCGGGTCAGCAGGGCGTCCAGTTCGGACTCCAGGGCCTCCAGCCGGGCGGCCTCGGCGGCCACTACGGTGTGGTCATTGGTGTAGAAGTCGGGGGCGTTCATGCGCTCCTGCAGGGCCGAAACTTCGGCTTCCATGTCCTCGATGCGTCCGGGCAGGGCCTCGAGTTCCTGGTTCTCCTTCCAGGTCAGCTTGCGCGCCTTGGCTGTCTTGGGCTTCACCGCCTTGGGCTGGACGGCCTCGGGCTCTTCGGGCCTGGGCCGCTGCGCCAGCCAGTCGTCGTAGCCGCCGGCGTACTCCACCACCCTGCCCTCGCCCTCGAAGACGAAGCAGGAGGTCACGGTGTTGTTCAGGAACTCGCGGTCGTGGCTGACCACGAGCACGGTGCCGGCGAACTCGCCGATGAGCTCCTCCAGCAGTTCCAGGGTCTCCTGGTCCAGGTCGTTGGTCGGCTCGTCGAGGACGAGGACGTTGCAGGGCCGGGTGAAGAGCCGGGCCAGGAGCAGGCGGTTGCGCTCGCCGCCCGAGAGCACGCTGACCGGGGTCTGGGCGCGGTCGGGGGTGAAGAGGAAATCCTTGAGATACCCGATGACGTGGCGGCGGTTGCCGTTCACGTCCACGTAGTCCGAGCCGTCGCCGACGATGTCGCGGGCGGTCTTGGTCTCGTCGAGGATGGAGCGCATCTGGTCCGAGTAGGCCACCTCCAGGTTGGTGCCCTGGCGCACCTCGCCGGACTGCGGGGCCAGTTCGCCCAGCAGCAGCCCCAGGAGCGTGGTCTTGCCCGCGCCGTTGGGACCGACGATGCCGACCTTGTCGCCGCGCATGATGTTGGCCGAGAAATCGCGGATGACCGGGGCCTCTCCCCAGCCATAGGAAATGCCCTTGACCTCCAGCACCAGCTTGCCGGACGTGTTCGCCTCCTGGATCTGCATGGCCACGTTGCCCGTGCGCTCGCGGCGCTGCCTGCGCTCCAGGCGCATGGCCTTCAGGGCCCGCACGCGGCCCTCGTTGCGCGTGCGGCGGGCCTTGATGCCCTTGCGGATCCAGACCTCCTCCTCCTTGAGCTTCTGATCGAACTTGCGCCACAGGGTCTCTTCCGTGGCCAGCACGTCGGCCTTGCGCTGCAGAAAGGTGTCGTAGTCGCAGGCCCAGTCCACGAGCTGCCCGCGGTCCAGCTCCAGGATGCGGTTGGCGACGTGACGCAGGAACATGCGGTCGTGGGTGACGAAGAAGAGCGTGCGCGGCTCCTTGACCAGGAACTCCTCCAGCCAGCCGATGGCCTCGATGTCGAGATGGTTGGTGGGCTCGTCCAGGA
>DPKT01000267.1:3288-6640 GCA_003542385.1 Desulfomicrobium sp. | reverse complement strand
GCGTAGGCGATGGCTTCCTTCTTGAAATAGTCGCCGAAGGAGAAGTTGCCGAGCATCTCGAAGAAGGTGTGGTGGCGCGCCGTGCGTCCGACGTTCTCCAGGTCGTTGTGCTTGCCGCCCACGCGCAGGCACTTCTGGGAGGTGGCGGCCCGGGTGTAGTCGCGCTTCTCCTGGCCCAGGAAGATCTTCTTGAACTGGACCATGCCGGCGTTGGTGAAAAGGAGAGTCGGGTCGTCCTGGGGGACCAGGGAGGAGCTGGGCTGCACGCTGTGGCCGTGCTTCTCGAAATATTCCAAAAACCGTTTGCGGATTTCACCGGCGCTGATCACGTTCTTTACCTCGTTGATCCCCGTTCTCGTCAGGGCATGATATGGTGAAAGGCATGGATTCCCGCCTTCGCGGGAATGACATCGTGCTATGACGGCAATGTTGCGTCATTCCCGCGAAGGCGGGAATCCATGCCTTTGATATTGCTGAAAATCAGCCGAACCTACTCGGCAGGCGCCGCCGCGGGCGCTTCCTCGGGCACGGGCATGCCCAGGTGTTCGAGCAGGGCGCGTTCGATCTGCATGCGCAGCTCGTCGTTGTCCTGCAGGAAGGCGCGCACGTTCTCCTTGCCCTGGCCCAGACGCTCGGAGCCGAAGGCGTACCAGGCGCCGCTCTTTTCGACGATGCCCTGCTCCACACCCAGGTCGAGCAGTTCGCCCACGCGGGAGATGCCGGTGCCGAAGAGCACGTCGTACTCGGCCTCGCGGAAGGGCGGGGCCATCTTGTTCTTGACCACCTTGACCCGCACGCGGTTGCCGTACGACTCCTCCTTGTCCTTCAGGGTCTGGATGCGGCGCAGATCCATGCGCACGGAGGCGTAGAACTTGAGGGCGTTGCCGCCCGTGGTCGTCTCGGGGCTGCCGTAGCCGGTCATGCCGATCTTCATGCGCAGCTGGTTGATGAAGATGATGGAGGTGCGGGACTTGTGGATGGTGCCCGTCAGCTTGCGCATGGCGTGGGACATGAGGCGGGCCTGACTGCCGACCTGGGTCTCGCCCATGCTCCCCTCCAGCTCGGCCTGGGGGATGAGGGCGGCCACGGAGTCCACCACGACCACGTCCACGGCGCCGGAACGGACCAGCATGTCCGCGATCTCCAGGGCCTGCTCGCCGTAGTCGGGCTGGGAGATGAGCAGTTCCTCGGTCTTGACCCCGAGCCTGCGGGCGTAATTGATGTCCAGGGCGTGCTCGGCGTCGATGAAGGCCGCCACGCCGCCGCGCTTCTGGGCCTCGGCGATGATGTGCAGGGCCTGGGTGGTCTTGCCCGAGGATTCCGGCCCGAAAATCTCCGTCACACGGCCGCGCGGGATGCCGCCGACGCCCAGGGCCAGGTCCAGCCCGATGGATCCCGTGGGGATGACCGGGACGACCTGATGGGACGTGTCGGAAAGGCGCATGACCGAGCCCTGGCCATAGCGGCGCTCGATGGTCGCCAGCGCGGTTTCCAGCGCTTCGCGGCGCGCGTCTTCGGGGGAGGCGGTTTTTGGTCGGGCCATGAGATGCTCCATGAAAGTTGTGGTTTCCGAAAAACGGACAGGCAAAAGCTCGTAGCAAATAAGGATATGGAAGACAATTCTTACGAATTCCNNGCCATGAGATGCTCCATGAAAGTTGGGGTTCGGCGAAAACAGAGAAACAAGCGCTCGTAGCAAATAAGGGTATGGAAGACAATGCCGGGAAACCGGTGCCCGGCGCCGCCCCCCGGTCCGACAATATGCCCACGCCGAGCCGGTTTTCCCCCGGGGACGCCGGTCGCGTTCGATGCCCCGCGCTCGCCTTCAGGCGATGCGCCNNATGGAAGACAATTCTTACGAATTCCGTAATATTCCGTGTGATTTCATGCGGTTCAACCCCAATGCGCCCGATCGGGGAGTTTTCCTCCTTGCCTGACGCCGAGGCAATGGCTAGCAGCACGGGCATGACAACCTACGACGCCCTCTCCCTCTTTTCCGGCGGCCTGGACAGCATCCTGGCCACGAAACTCATGCAGAGCCACGGCCACAAGGTCCTGGGCCTGCACTTCGTCAGCCCCTTTTTCGGCAAGCCCGGCAAAGTGGGCTTCTGGCAGGAGGAATACGGCATCCCCGTCGCCGTCGTCGACGTGGGGCAGGAATTCGTGGACCTCATGGCCGCCTTCCCGCCCCACGGTTTCGGCAAGGTTTTGAACCCCTGCGTGGACTGCAAGATCCTCATGCTGCGCCGGGCCAAGGAGATGCTGCCGGAGTACGGCGCGAAATTCGTCATCTCCGGCGAGGTCCTGGGCCAGCGGCCCATGTCCCAGCGCGCCGACACCCTGAACATCATCCGCAACGAGGCCGACGTCCGCGACGTCCTCCTGCGCCCCTTGAGCGCCGGCCTGCTCCCGGTCACGCCCATGGAGGAGTCCGGGCTGGTGGACCGCTCCCGCCTGCCCTCCCTGGTCGGCCGCGGGCGCAAGGGCCAGTACGCCCTGGCCAGGGCTTTGGGCGTGACCACCATCCCGACCCAGGCCGGGGGGTGCCGCCTGGGCGAACGTGAATCCGCCAGGCGCTACTGGCCCATCCTGCGCGCCTTTCCCCGGCCCCTGGCCCATTATTTCGACCTGGCCAACGTCGGCCGCCAGCTTTGGCGCGACGGCGGCCACTGGCTGGCCATGGGCCGGGAGCACAAGGACAACGAGAAGCTCCTGAAGCTGGTGCGGCCCGAGCATTACGTCTTCGTGCTCAAGAACTTCCCCGGCCCCCACGCCGTGGGCTGCCCCGTCCCCGACCGGGACTGGCCCGAGGACATCCTGGCCGAGGCAGCGGCATGCCTGGCCTCCTTCTCACCCAAGGCCCGCAGGAGCGGAGGCGAGGTGGAGGTTACCGTCACCCGGTTCGGACAGGAGCGGATCGTCGCCGTCCGCCCCGACGCCCCGCACGGGTTCACGGACAACGCCACCTGGCCCGCGACCAGGGCACAGCAGAAGGAATGGGAAAAAAGCCTGGGACGATGACGGACGCCGCACGGGTCGCCTTCGAGGCCGTCCAGTCCCGACGGCCGGTCCGGCATTTTCGCGGGCGTCCTTGACGACGACCCGATAGGCCCTATCTTTTGGGGTTGACGACAACACCCACCCCTGGCCGCATCGGCCAAACAAGGAGATCGCCATGAAGATGCTCATCGTCTATCACTCCGCATACGGACACATCCGGACCATGGCCAAGGCAGCGGCCGAAGCCGCTTCCGCAATCCCCGGCGTGGAAGTGGCCCTGCGCCGCGTCCCCGAAACCCTGAGCGACGAGGTGCTGGCCAAGATGGGCGCCCTCGACGAGGCCCGGGCCCAG
>DPKT01000267.1:0-3276 GCA_003542385.1 Desulfomicrobium sp. | reverse complement strand
AGGCCGACGCCATCCTCTTCGGCACGCCCACCCGCTTCGGCAACATGACCGGCCAGATGCGCCAGTTCCTGGACGCCACGGGCGGACTGTGGGCGAACGGCGCCATGGTCGGGAAACCGGGCGGCGTCTTCACCTCCAGCGCCACCCAGCACGGCGGGCAGGAGTCGACCATCCTGTCCTTCCACACCTTCCTGCTGCACCAGGGCATGGTCGTGGTCGGCCTGCCTTACGCCTTCCAGGGCCAGATGCGCATGGACGAGATCACCGGCGGCTCGCCCTACGGGGCCAGCACCATCGCCGGCGGCGACGGTTCGCGCCAGCCCTCGGAAAACGACCTGGACGGCGTGCGCTTCCAGGCCGCCCACCTGGCAAAAATCGGACTCAAGCTCAAAGGCTGACGGTCTGCGACACGAAATGAACGAAGCCCCGCGATCTGGCGATCGCGGGGCTTTTCACTTTTCAAGGGGTTCCCGGAAGCATCGTCTCCTAGGCCACGGCCTTTGCTCCGAAAGCCCGCCGCACCAAGCGGCCGGCCTTGTCCAGGTACATGTAGTAGACCGGCGTGATGTAGAGGGTCAGAAGCTGCGACGTGACCAGGCCGCCGACCACGCACAGACCCAAGGGCTGGCGCGCGTCGCCGCCGGCTCCGTAGCCTACGGCGATGGGCATGGTGCCCATGATGGCGGCCATGGTGGTCATCATGATGGGCCGAAAGCGCACCAGGCAGCCCTCGAAGATGGCCTCGGCCGGGGTCTTGCTCCCCTCCCGCTGGGCCTCCAGGGCGAAGTCGATCATCATGATGGCGTTCTTCTTGACGATGCCGATGAGCATGATGATGCCCACGAACCCGTACAGGTTGAGATCCATGCCGAAGAGCTTGAGCGTCAGGAGCGCCCCGAAGCCGGCCGAGGGCAGGCCTGACAAGATGGTCAGGGGGTGGATGAAGGACTCGTACAGGATGCCCAGCACGATGTAGATGACCAGCACCGCCAGAACGAGCAGCAGGCTCATGTTCTTCAGGGAACTCTGGAAGGCCTGGGCCGTGCCCTGGAAGCTCGCGCTGAAGGTGTCGGGCAGGGTCTGGGCCGACAGGGCCTCCACGGCGGCCGTCGCCTCGCTCAGGGACACCCCGGGGCGCAGGTTGAAGGACAGGGTCACCGACGGCAGCTGGCCCGAATGGTTCACGGACAGTGGGCCGACGCCTGTGGTCGTGTCCACGAGGGTGTCCAGGGGCGCGAGCCTGCCGTCTCCGGTGCGGACGTAGATGAGCGACAGGGCCGATGGGTCGCGCCGGTACTCGGGCAGCAGTTCCATGATGACCGAGTAGCTGTCCGTGGGCGCGTAGATGGTCGAAACCTCGCGCGAACCGAAGGCCGACTGCAGGGCCAGCTCCACCTCCCTGGGCGAAACGCCCAGGCTCGCGGCCTTGTCGCGGTTGATGAGGAGGCGCACCTCGGGGTTCTTGAGCTGCAGGTCGCTCGTCACGTCCTGCAGCTGGGGCAGGCCTTTGAGCTTCTCCTCCATGATCACTGCGTAGCGGTAGAGCTCGTCGGTGTCCGGGCTCTGCAGGGTGTACTGGTACAGGCTCTTGGAGCTGCGGCCGCCGATGTTGATGGCCGGGGGGTTGACCAGGAAGGTCTGGATGCCCGGCTGGGTGTTTAGCTTGGGGCGCAGCTTGGCGATAAGCTCGTCGGCGGTCTCGTTGCGCTCGGCGTGGTTCTTGAGGCGGATCATGAAGCGGCCGGAGTTGCCCGCGGCGTTGGGGCCGCCGCCGCCGACCACGGACATGAAGGTCTCCACCGCCGGTTCTCCCTGCAGCACTTCGTGCAGGGCCAGCTGGTTGCGGACCATGTTCTCGTAGCTGATGCCCTGCACGGCCTCGGTCACGCCGTTGATCTGCCCCGTGTCCTGGCTGGGCAGGAAGCCCTTGGGCATGTCGCGGAACAGGACCACGCTCCCGGCCAACACCGCCAGGGACACGAGGAAGGTCAGCACGTGATGCCGCAGGCAGGCCGCCAGGCTCCAGCGGTACAGGGCCAGCAGGCCGTCGAAGACCTTCTCCGAGGCCCTGAAGACCACCCCGTGCCGGACCTCGTGCGAGCCTTTCAGGAAGCGGGAGCACAGCATGGGCGTCAGGCTCAGGGACACGAAGCCGGAGATGAGGATGGCCACGGAGATGACCACCGCGAACTCGCGGAAAAGCCGGCCCACGATCCCGCCCATGAACAGGACCGGGATGAACACGGCGGCCAGGGAGATGGTCATGGACAGGATGGTGAAGGAAATCTCCCTGGAACCGTCGAACGCGGCCTGGAGCACGGGCTTGCCCATCTCCAGGTGGCGCACGATGTTCTCGAGCATGACGATGGCGTCGTCGACAACGAAGCCCACGGCCAGGATGAGCGCCATGAGGGACAGATTGTCCAGGGAGTACCCGCACAGGTGCATGACGGCGAAGGTGCCGACCACGGACATGGGCAGGGCCATGCTCGGGATGAGCGTGGCGCGCACGTTGCGCAGGAAGATGAAGATGACGCCGACGACCAGGCCCATGGTCAGCAGCAGGGTGAACTTCACGTCGTCCACGGATTCGCGGATGGACTCGGAGCGGTCGTAGAGGACCTTGAGCTCGATGGAAGCCGGGATCTGCTCGGAAAAGGCGGGCAGCAGCTTGCGGATGTTGTCCACGACCTCGACGGTGTTGGTGCCGGGCTGCCTCTGCACGGCCAGGACGATGGCCCGCGTGTCCCCGCGCCAGCTGGCGATCTTGTCGTTCTCCACGCTGTCGACGACCTCTCCCAGGTCGTGCAGGCGCACGGGAGCGCCGTTGCGCCAGGCCACGATCAGGGGCCGGAAGGCCGCCGCGTCCATGAGCTTGCCGCTGGCCTGCACGTTCATGGCCGTGAACTCGCCGTACAGGGTGCCCGTGGGCAGGCTGACGTTGGAACGGTCGATGGCGTCGGCGACCTCTTCGAGGCCCACGTCGCGGCCGGCCAGGGCCTTGGGGTCGAGCTGCACGCGCACCGCGTACTTCTTGGCGCCGTAGACCGAGACCTGGGCCACGCCGCCGATCATGGAGATGCGCGGGGCGATGACGGTGTCGGCGTACTCGTTGACCACGGACATGGGCTGCGTGGCCGAGGACATGGTCAGGTAGAAGACGGGCGAATCTGCCGGGTTGACCTTCTGGTACGACGGCGGGCTGGTCATGTCCGGCGGCAGCTGGCGCTGGACCTTGGCGATGGCCGACTGCACGTCCTGGGCCGCGGCGTCGAT
>DPKT01000021.1 GCA_003542385.1 Desulfomicrobium sp. | reverse complement strand
GCACGAGGTGCGCCCCCACGAAACCTGTCGCGCCGAATGCCAGAATCTTCATGGCAACCCCTCCCTATTATTTTGCCGACTGTTGAAAATTATAAATTTCCAGGCTGTTCAAAAATGGTGAGATGCGAGGAACGAAGAAAATCCAGGCCCGAAGCGTATTCGGCCATACGTGAGGGTCTGGATTTTCTGCAGTGACGAAGCAGATCGCCGTTTATGGGCTGCCTGTTAGAGCCCGAAATGCTTCTGGATGTACCCGGTCATGACGGCCTGGGCGTTTTCCTGGCATTCGCCGCAGCCCGTGCCGATCTTGGTCATCTCCTGCAGTTCGAGGAAGCTCCTCGCCCCGTCCAGGACGGCGTGCTCGATGTCCTCGTCCGTGACCTGCATGCACTCGCAGACGATCTTGGCGCCCTGGGTCTTGATGCGGTCCTCCATGCCGTTCCTGCGATAGTAGTCGTCGATGGCGGCCCGCAGGGCCTTGTCGCCGAGCACCGAGCAGTGCACCTTGTTGTCGGGAAGGCCGTCGAGTTCCTTGAGGATGTCCTTGGCCGTGATGGCGTAGGCCTGGTCCAGGGTCATGCCGATGACCATCTCGGACAGGATGGAGGTGCTGGCGATGGCGCTGGCGCAGCCGTACGTGCGCCACTTGCAGTCCGTTATGGTCAGCTTCTCGGGGTCGACCTTGATGTAGACCATCATCTCGTCGCCGCACTTGACGTTGCCCGTCTGTCCGATGCCGTGGAAATCGGCCTCGTTCTCCTCGCGCAGGATGTTGCGCGGGTTCATGAAGTGGTCCTTGACCTTGTCGGAGTAAGTCCATTTGGCCATTTATCTTCTCCTGTACGCAGTGGACATGGTCCGGATGCGGTCGATGATGGGGGGAAGGTGGTAGAGCATGTACTGCACGTCTTCCATGGTGTTCTCGCGGCCCAGGCTGATGCGCACGGAGCCGTGGGCGTTTTCCACGGGCACTCCCGTGGCCAGGATGACGTGGGACGGGTCCAGGGATCCCGAGGCGCAGGCCGAGCCCGTGGATACGGCTATGCCGGCCAGGTCCAAATAGAGGAGGATGGACTCGCCCTCGGCGCCGATGAAGGACACGCTCAGCGTCCCCGGTAGACCGTGCTCGGGATGGCCCATGAAGAGCACGTCGGGGATGGCCTTCTCGATGCCGTCCCGCAGGGTTTGCTTCAGGTGCAGAAGACGGCGTTCCTCGGCGTCCATCTCGATGGCGCGCATTTCGACGGCCTTGCCCATGCCGATGATGCCCAGGGAATTCTCCGTGCCGGCGCGGCGGCCGTTCTCCTGATGTCCGCCCAGGATCAGCGGGCAGTAGGGCACGCCCTTCTTGACGTAGAGGGCGCCGACGCCCTTGGGGCCGTATATCTTGTGCGCGGACATGGTCAGGAAGTCCACGTCCAGGTCGCGCACGTCGACGGGGATCTTGCCCACAGCCTGCACGGCGTCGGTGTGGAAGAGGGCCCCTGCCTCGTGGGTGATGCGGGCGGCCTCCCTGATGTCCTGGATGGTGCCGATCTCGTTGTTGGCCATCATGATGGAGACCATGCCGACCTTGTCCGTCACGGCCCGGCGCAGGTCGTCGAGGTCGATGCGGCCGAACTTGTCCACGGACAGGTAGTGCACGCCGTGCTGCTTGCGGCCGAGGTGGCGGGCCGTGTTCAGCACGCATGGGTGCTCGATGGCCGTGGTCACCAGGTCGTGCCGGCCGCTCAGGGAGCAGGCGCAGGTCGTGCTGTCGCAGTGCAGCAGGGACAGGACCGTGTTGTTGGCCTCGGACCCGCTGCCGACGAAGAGGATCTCCTCGGGCTTGGCGCCGATGAACGTGCCTACCTGTTCACGCGCCGCCTCGATCTTTTCCCGCGCCTCGCGGCCGAAGGAATGCATGCTGGAAGGGTTGCCGAATATCTCAAGCCCCTCGACCAGAGCCTTCTTGACTTCCGGATGCAGGGGCGTCGTGGCGTTGTTGTCGAAATAGACCGTACGATGTTCCATGGAAAGCTCCTTTGTTCTCGATCAGAACGATCAATCTGTAATGCCTAATCCGTACCTGTCCACCCCGATACGAGGGGAATCATGCCCGGGGATGGATGTTCAGGCGGCCTGCCGGTCTCGTGCCAGAGTCCGTCGTCCCAATCGAAAAGCTGATGGGGGGCGAATCCGGCCTTGTAGGCCATGCGTTCGCACCCCGGGACGACATACCCCAGATAGTAGTGCTGCAGCCCCAGCCGCGCCGTCTCCCGGATCTCGCGCAGCACGCTGAAGATGCCGAGGCTCAGGCGCGATGCGTCCGGGTCGAAGACGAAGTACACGGAACTCAGCCCGTCGCTGCCGCGGTCGAGGTATCCCGCGCCGACGAGGTGGCCGTCCACCTCGTACCGCGAGAGCACCGCCGGGCAGGACGGCGAGTGGAGGCTGGCGGCGAAATCTTCGAAGCTGTGCTCTTGTCCGAAACGGACCAGCGAATGTCTCTGATACAGGTCAAAAAGCGGGCTTTCGTAGCGCAGGGGGCCGAACGTCACGCGGACATGGGCGCAGCGGCGCAGGACCCGCTCCTGGCTCCGGCTCGGCCGGAAGCGCTCCACGGGCACGCGCAGCGGGATGCAGGACCTGCAGCCCGGGCAGGCCGGCCGGAAGAAGTTGTGCCCGAACTTGCGCCACCCCCGCGACAGCAGCCAGGTCAGTTCGTGGCAATCCAGGCTGTCGGCGTAGAACGAGGCGTAGACCAGCACCTTGTCCGGCAGGTAGGGGCACGGCATGGGCGGCGTGAACTCGGGCCGCGTGTACAGGATCACGCCCGCCCCCGCCCCAAAAAAGAACGGCACGCCCGGTCCATCCCGTCCATGCCGTCCAGATCGTCCATTTCGTCCATCGCCTGCAGGTGCTAGCCCGCCACCTTGGCCCACGAGTCGCGCAGGGTCACCGTGCGGTTGAAGACCGGCCTGCCCGTCGCGTGGTCGAAGCGGTCGGCGCAGAAGAAGCCCTGGCGCTCGAACTGGAAACGGTCCTCGGGGGCGGCCTCGGTCAGGGACCGCTCGACCTTGCACCCGGTCAGGGTTTCCAGGGAGGCCGGGTTGACCTGATCCAGGAAGTCCGCGTCCTTGCCGGGGAACTCCGCGGTGAAGAGGCGGTCGTAGAGGCGCACCTCGGCCTCGGCGCAGTGCCTGGCGCTGACCCAGTGCAGGGTGCCCTTGACCTTGCGGCCGTCGGGGGCGTCGCCGCCGCGGCTGGCCGGATCGTACGTGCAGAGCACTTCCCTGACCGTGCCGTCGTCGTTTTTGACCACACCCGTGCAGGTCACCAGATAGGCGCTGCGCAGGCGGACTTCCTTGCCCGGCGCCATGCGGAAGAACTTGGAGCAGGGGTTCTCCATGAAGTCGCTGTCCTCGATGAAGACCTCGCGGGAGAAGCCGACCTTGCGGCTGCCCATGTCCGGGTTCTTGGGGTGGTTGGCCAGTTCGAAGAATTCCTCCTGACCCTCGGGGTAGTTCTCGATGACCAGGCGTAAGGGCCGCAGCACGGCCATGGCCCGGGGCGCCGTGGCGTCGAGGTTCTCGCGCACGCAGTTCTCGAGCAC
>DPKT01000341.1 GCA_003542385.1 Desulfomicrobium sp. | reverse complement strand
CAGGACAAGATCCGGCGCCTGCGCTTCCACCGCCGCCAGGCCGGCGCCGCCGCTCGACGCGCTCCGCACGGCAAAGCCGTCGAGTTCAAGGTTGGCGGTCACGGTCTTGACGATGTCCTGGTCGTCATCGATGATGAGAATGCTCTGACGTGTCATGAAAACCCTTGAGAATCCGAACCGTTGAAGATTCAGGCCCGCCGACCGGCAGCCTCCGGCCATGTCCGATACACATGTTTCAATTTCGTTACAACTTTAACTCCCAAAACGGGATTTTTTGTGGTATCGAGCCTACATATTTGAAGCCCGACCAAGCTGGATGTGGTCGGGCACAGTGAAGGACCCGGTTCACGCACCTGTACAGGAGGGAGTATGACCCAAAAGAAAGATGCATCCCGTGGACGCGGATGGCGGCTCGCACTGCCCCCGGCCATCGCGGGCATCGTGGTAACGGTCGGGGCCGCCCTGGCCATGACAGCCACGGATCAGGCCATGTTCTGCGGCAGCTGCCACTCCATGGCCGAAGCGGCGCTGACGCACAAGAGATCCGTGCACGCCGAACTGGCCTGCAACGAATGCCACGCCCCGCACAACATCGTCGCCAAGATCCCGTTCAAGACCAAGGAAGGCACCAGGGACATCCTGGCCACCGTCACGAGCCAGATCCCCGACCTCATCCATCCCGGCGAGGAAACCAAGGCCGTGACCCAGGACAATTGCCAGCGCTGCCACAGCGCGACCACGTCCACCGTGGTCATGCAGAGCAAGAAGTTCTGCACGGACTGCCACCGTCACGTTCCCCACACTCCGAAAATCCCCGTAGCCAAAAGGAGCGCCGCCGATGCGTAGCACCAGAACACTTTTCATCATGCTGGCCGTGGGCATGTCCCTGGCCCTGGCCGCCTGTTCCGATGTTTCGGAACCCCAGCCTCCCGTCTTCAAGACCCAGCTCAAATCCGAAGAAATCAAGAACTCCGCCTTCAAGGCCGAGTTCCCGCTGCATTACGAAACCTTCCTGCGCAACAACGAGTCTGAGATCATGACCGAGTACGGCGGGTCAGTGGCCTACAACAAGCACGACGGCGTCAACCCCCTGCCTGAAGGCTACAAGCACGCCCAGCCCTACCTGAAGAACCTCTGGCTCGGCTACCCCTTCAGCTACGAATACAGGGCCGCGCGCGGGCACACCTACGCCATGAAGGACATCCTGCACATCGACCGGCTGAACCGCTACGACGAGAAGGCCGGCCTGCCCTCCACCTGCTGGAACTGCAAGACAGCCAAGATGAACGACTGGGTCAAGGAATACGGCGACGATTTCTGGGCCAAGGACTTCAACCAGTTCCGCGAGTCCGTCGATTTGGACGACAACACCATCGGCTGCGCCAACTGCCACGATCCGGCCAACATGGAGCTGCGCCTCTATTCCGTGCCGCTGCAGGACCACCTCAAGGCCGAAGGAAAGGACTTCAAGACACTGCCCCGCAACGAGCAGCGCGCCCTGATGTGCGGCCAGTGCCACGTCGAGTACTATTTCCAGGACAAGAGCTTCGGAGCGGCCAAGAAGCCCGTCTTCCCCTGGGCTCAGGGCAAGAACCCCGAAGACATGTTCGAATACTACAAGACCCACGGCGAATACAACGCCACCGGCTTCGAAGGGAACTTCGTCGATTGGGTCCACCCCGTGTCCAAGACCCCCATGCTCAAGGCCCAGCACCCCGAGTACGAGATGTGGGGTGACGGCACCCACGGCGCGGCCGGCGTGTCCTGCGCCGACTGCCACATGAGCTACACCCGTCTCGACGGCAAGAAGAAGTTGTCCAACCACCAGTGGACTTCGCCCCTCAAGGATCCGGACATGAAGGCCTGCCGCCAGTGCCATACGGACAAGACCCCGGATTTCCTCAAGCAGCGCGTCATCTTCAGTCAGAAGAAGGTCTGGGACCAGCTCATGATCGCCCAGGACATCTCGGTCAAGGCCCACGAGGCCATCCGCATGGCGTCCGAGTTTGAAGGCGAAAAGCCCGCCAACTACGACCAGCTCATGATCGACGCCCGCCAGATGTGCCGCAAAGGCCAGTTCTTCTGGGACTATGTGTCCGCCGAGAACAGCGCCGGCTTCCACAACCCGTCCAAGGCCCTGGATACCCTGGCCAAGTCCCAGCAGTACAGCCAGAAGGCCGTTGACCTCGCCATCCAGGCGGCCGCCTTCACCACGGCCCAGGCCCTGTCCAAGGACATCAAGGAACTGGTGCCTCCGATCATGAAACACAGCCGCGAACTGCAGATGGACCCTGAGCACATGGCCAGCCACGAGTGGTTCAAGTATCTGAAGGTCACGCCCAAGGCCGAAAAGATCTGGGAAGGCAACAAGCGCCTCGTCCCCAAGCCCGCCGCAAGCTGACAGCGGCCTGTCCGCGCAACTCACAACGGGACTCCGGCTCACGCCGGGGTCCCGTTCCTTTTTGCAGGCCGTGCCACTGGCGGGCCGCACGCACGACCCGCAACATTTTCCGCATCCCCTTGTCCTTTTCCCCCAAACAGGGTAATAAATATCTATGACTCTCGTTAAAAACTATCGTTATCATCAATAGCTTCAACCCGGAGGTCCGGCACATGGCAGAAGAAGTGGCAGCAGGCTGCACACGTCCCGCGGTCGAAGTGGAACAGGCACCGGCGGAAGCCCCGCAACCGGCGACAACCCAAGCACAAGGAGCGCGTCCGATGATCCAGGTAGGAAAGAAGGCCCCCGATTTCTCGGCCCCGGCGTATTTCAACGGGGGATTCGTCAACATCAAGCTGTCCGACTACCTAGGGAAATGGGTGGTCCTGTGCTTCTACCCAGGTGACTTCACCTTTGTCTGAGCGACCGAAATCTCGGCGGTCGCCGAGAAGCACGCGGAATTCGTCAAGCTGGGCGTGCAGGTCCTGTCCGCGAGCACGGACAGCATGTTCGTGCACAAGATGTGGGTCGACAACGAACTCTCGAAAATGATCACGGCCAAGACCGTGCCCTTCCCCATGCTGTCCGACGGCGGCGGCGGACTCGGCAGGATGTACGGCATCTACGACGAAGCCGGCGGCGTGGACGTGCGCGGCCGCTTCCTCATCGACCCGGACGGCGTCGTGCAGGCCTACGAGGTCCTGACTCCGCCCGTGGGCCGCAACGTCAACGAAACCCTGCGCCAGATTCAGGCCTTCCAGCTGGTCCGCGAGAGCAAAGGCACCCAGGCCACGCCTTCGGGCTGGCGCCCCGGCAAGCAGACCCTCAAGCCCGGTCCCGGCCTGGTCGGCAAGGTCTGGGAAGTCTGGACCGTGGACAAGGCCTTCGACTGACCCCGACACCTCCCTTCAACACGAAGCGCCCGCTACTCCGGGCGTTTCGTGTTCCCAGCCATCTTCATCTCCTTACGATCAACGAGCAGATCAAGCGGGCCCGTCGGTTCCGAGGCTGGGCCGTCGACTGTCCGACTGAGCCAAGGCATCGTTTGTTTTCCCGTCGCGAACCGCCCGAAGAGCAGATCTCGCTCCGGCAGGGGCGACGGGAAAACATTACGAGGCCGGCGATGGAGTTTCGACGGCCCAGCCCCGGAACCGACAGGCCCGCGGCCGCGCTGGCACAACACCCTCTTCAACAAACTTCGCATCTCACCAATATCAATCAATCGATTGATTAACACCCCCAATCGGTTTATAAACTATCCGCATGAACATCGACCTCCTTCACGAAACCACGCCCAGCCGGGCCGACACGGCCAAGGCCAGGCTGCTCGAAGCCGGCCTGCAGTGCTTCGCCGACCGCGGCCCCGACGGCGTGACCATCCGCGAGATCGCCCGCCTGGCCGGTCAGAACTCGGCGTCCATCGCCTACTACTTCGGCGGCAAGGAAGGCCTCTACCTCGCCGTGCTCGAAGCCGTCACGCGCTTCTTCCGATCCCAGGTCATGGAGGCGCAATCCGCCTGGGACGGGCAGCAGGATGCCGCCCTCAGCCGCGGTCAGGCCGTGGGCCTGCTCAAGCGCATCCAGCGCGCCTTCGCCCTGGGCATCCTGACCGACGCCAAGGCCGCCCAGTTCGCCCTGCTCATGGTCCGGGAGCAGACCCAGCCCACCTCCGCCTTCGAGGACCTGTACCGCGAGACCGTGGAACCCCTGCACCGCGTCCTGTCCCACATCCTGGCCCGCGTCACGGGCGACGACCCAGAGTCTCCCCGGGCGGTGCTGCGGGCCCACGCCCTGATCGGGCAGCTGCAGTCCTTCGTCATGGCCCGCGAGACGCTGCTGCGGCGCATGGGCTGGGACGGGTACGACGCCGCCCGTGCGGCCGAAGTGGCCGACATGCTCTCCGAAAACTTCGACATATTCGTGGCCGGCCTGCAAGCTGAGGCCCGTGAGGATACCCGCGCATGAAACGCATCGTCATCGCCCTGCTGCTCCTGGGCGCCGCCGCCGGCGGATGGTACGCCTGGAACGAATTGTCCGCGAAGGGCGACGCAGCGCCCGCCTTCCACGGCAACGTCGACATCCGCGAGGTGCGGCTGGGATTCCGGGTCGGCGGCAGGGTCGCCCAGGTCCTGAAGGAGGAAGGCGACCCCGCGGCTGCCGG
>DPKT01000215.1:1591-3331 GCA_003542385.1 Desulfomicrobium sp. | reverse complement strand
TCGTATGAATCGCAGGACTTAGGAAATAGAAATTTTTAAAAATATGCTCGTCATTGGCGGGCATTTTGCTTTATAGGTGGGCCGCTTCGTCTTTCACGACATTTTTACAGATCACATATCAACCTGAGGAGTCGAGAATGAGAAAATGCACATTGGTACTGTTGATGTTCCTGGCCCTGTCTGTCGCCACCGGCGCCATGGCGGCCCAGAACCTGGTCAAGAAGGTCGACAACTTCATCATCCTGGTCGACCGTTCCGGTTCCATGGATGAGAAGTACGTAGACACCAAGGACAAGAAGATCGTCCTGGCCAAGGCCCTCCTGGAGCGCATGAACGCCATGATCCCCGAACTGGGCTACAACGGCGGCCTGAACACCGCCGCCCCGGCCGGCGAAATCCAGGCCCTGGCCCCGTTCACCGTCGCTTCCTACGGCGCCTCCGTTGCCAAGGTCCCGACCCTCATCGGTGCCAACCCCACCCCCCTGGGCGTCGGCCTCAAGGCCCTTGAGCCCGCCCTGCAGGGCGCTTCCGGCCGCAACGCCGTCATCATCCTGTCCGACGGCCAGGAAAACGCCGGCGAAGGCTCCCTGAAGGTCGCCGCAGCCATGGCCGAAAAATACAACGTCTGCTTCCACACCATCAGCTTCGCCGACACCGTGAGCGGCAACCAGAAGCTGCTGGACGACATCACCGCCCTGAAGTCCTGCGGCGTCGCCACTTCCGCCGCCCAGCTGGCCGATGACGCCGCCATGAAGCAGTTCGTCAAGGCCGTGTTCTATGACGAGGCCGTCGCTTCCGACCCCTGCGCCCTGGACGACGACGCCGACGGCGTCGACAACTGCAAGGACACCTGCCCCGGCACCGCCGCCGGCCTGGCCGTCGACGCCTCCGGCTGCCCGATCCCCATGGTCGTGAAGCTGAAGGTCAACTTCGACTTCGACAAGTCCGACATCAAGCCCCAGTACCACCAGGAACTGGCCGACTTCGCCACCTTCATGAAGCAGTACCCCGGCGTGTCCGTCGAGATCGACGGCCACACCGACTCCAAGGGCACCGACGAATACAACCAGAAGCTGTCCCAGCGCCGCGCCAACAGCGTGCGTGAGTACCTGGTCAAGAAGCTCGGCATGGACGGCTCCAAGCTCACCGCCGTGGGCTTCGGCGAGTCCAAGCCCGTGGCCAGCAACGACACCGACGCCGGCCGCGCCGAAAACCGCCGCATGGAAGCCGAACTGAAGGGTGTCTTCAAGAAGAAGTAGTCCCCGCCTTCGGTCAGACAGAAATCGAGCGGCCCTTCTCCGGAGGGGCCGCTTTTTTTGCCGGGTCGGCATTGCGTTTCGGCAAGCACGATCATGGNNGAAGGGCGTCTACAAGAAGAAGTAATCCGACTTCACATGACGGAAAAAGAGGCGGCTGCCGCAACGGGGGCCGCCTTTTTTGTCGCCTGGCGGATGGCTGGCCGGGACCGGCTGAATCGGCTTCGCCGGGCAACCGCGCCGCCGGGCCGGGAATTTCGCCCGGCCATCGACCGTCAATGCCTCGGGACCGGAACCGGGCTGAATGCGTACGCGCAAGACGGCCGGTGGACCTCTCGTCCTTGAAATTCCCGACTGTCTCGACTACGTGTGCATAGTACCGCATATCAAGCAGTTGGAGTCATCTTGCTTACCGATCTCCTGCAATACGTTTTCGGCGGCCTTACGAGCGGGGCCATTTACGCCCTCATCGCCCTGGGCTTCT
>DPKT01000215.1:0-1510 GCA_003542385.1 Desulfomicrobium sp. | reverse complement strand
TCTTCGCCCTGGGCCTGCCCACGGTCCCGGCCCTGGGCCTGGCCGTGCTCCTGGTCGCCCTGGCGGCCATGCTCGTGGAGCGTTTCGGCCTGCGCCCGGCACGCTCGGACAACCACCTGGTCCTCATCTTCCTGACCGTGGGCCTGTCGATCATCGTGCGCGGCATCATCAAGCTGGTCTGGGGCAAGAACCGCATGGCCCTGCCGCTNNCCCCTGACCCCCGACGTGCCCGTGCAGATCCTGGGCGCCAGCGTCCTGCCCCAGGCCCTGTGGATCCTGGGCCTGACCGTGGTCGCCATCGCCGTGCTGACCTGGTTCTTCCACCGCACGCCCCTGGGCCTGTCCATGCGCGCCGTGGCCTCCAACCCCACGGCCGCGGCCGTGGTCGGCATCAGCACGGGGCGCATCCGCCTGACGAGCTACGCCATCGCCGGTGCCCTGGGCGGTCTGGCCGGGGTGCTGGTCACGCCCATCACGACCCTCAACTACGACGTGGGCGTGCTCCTGGGCCTCAAGGGCTTCGCCGCCGCCATCCTCGGCGGCTTCGGCTCCTTCCCGGGGGCCATTCTCGGCGGCCTGGGCCTGGGGCTCCTGGAGTCCCTCTCGGCCGGATACGTGTCCAGCGCCTACAAGGACGTGGTGGCCTTCGTGGTCCTGCTGCTGGTGCTCTTCGTCAGGCCCAAGGGGTTGCTGGGAAAATAGCGAACGTTCTTTTACGGTTATTTGGAAAAACGACGCACAGGCTCTCCCGCGAATGTTTGCGAAGAAATCCTCTGTGTTCCTTCTTCTGACAGGACGCCATTGACGGAGCATGCTCAAGGTTTGCCGGGGTGGGCTTTTCGGTCGCCGACTGTCTGACTGAGCCAGGCATCGTTCGTTGAACCATTGCCTGGCGCGTTGATGCAGTCTTACGCGCTGCAGGCAATGGTTCAACGTTACGAAGCCGGCGAAGGAGTTTCGGCGGGCGGAAAGCTCACCCCGGCAAACCGTCCTTCATATGAAATGCGCTTTTCCTGACTTTTGAAATGCTCATCTCCGAACTTTACCCCCGGCCAAATCGATTATACTTTCCCGGCACCGCCGCACCCGACGGCCCTCCCGGCCGATGACCGGCAATAAGGATTTCCATGACCGGCAGACAACAACTCCTCTACTTCCTGACCCTCCACCGCACCGGCCTGGCAGTGACGCTCATGGCCGCGGCCCTGCTGCTCTTCCCCCTCGTCGAGGACAACCCCTACACCCTGGGCCTGACCAACCTCATCGCCATCAACGCCATCGTGGTCCTGGGCCTGAACCTCTTCATCGGCTACACGGGACAGATATCCCTCGGCCACGCGGCCTTCTTCGGGCTGGGCGCCTACGGTTCGGCCGTTGCCACGGTGACCTTCGGACTGCCCCCCTGGCCGGCCATGTTCCTGGTGGCCGCCCTGGTGGCCGTGGTGGCCCTGGCCGTGGGCATCCCGGTGCTGCGTCTTTCGGGCCACTACCTGGCCATGGCCACCCTGGG
>DPKT01000063.1 GCA_003542385.1 Desulfomicrobium sp. | reverse complement strand
GAGGTGGGGGCGCAGGGCGACCCCGGCCTCCTGCAGGCGGCCGCGCAGCCGGGCGATGTTGCGCTCCATGCGCGCCTCGTCGAGGAGCAGGCACGGGGTGTCCAGTTCAGTTACGGCTTGGGGCAGATCGTGCCCGCGTTGGTCGCCAGGCCGGGAATTCTCAAGCATTCGGATACACTCCGTTTCATCGTTTCGGGCGGTCGGTCCGCCACGGAAAAGTCCTCGTCGCGTTCGACGGTTCTTGGGGCGGTTGGTCAGGAAGCCGCGGGCCGGGAAATATTCCGACGGGACGTCCGAGCTGGATTTGCCTGTCCGCTCCCCGCGAGGCCAATACCCGCCTCCGCGTCATCAGGGGTTCGAGCCCCGGGGTTGATCCGGCGCATGCGCTGGCGCGAATGAAATCTTGAAGCACGTTCCCTCCTCCTGGCCGCTCTTTGCCGCAATGTCCCAGCCAGTGTGCTCGCATATGCGTTTCACAAGCGACAGCCCGAGCCCCAGGCCTTCACCCCTGGCGGCCGTACCGCGCACGAAGGGCTCGAAGATGCGGTCCCGCTCATGGGCGGGAACGCCCATGCCCGTATCTTCGATGCAGAAGCCGTCACGTTCCAGGACGAGGCGCACCGTTCCAATGGCCGTGTAGTGCAGCGCGTTGCGCATCAGGTTGGCCATGACCGTGCGCAAGAAGGTCGGGTTGTGGCCGGCCGTGTCAGCCCCTTCGTCCACCAGTTCGAAATCGAGACCCTTGGCTCGGAGCGCCGGTCCCCACAGTTCCGCCTGTTCCCGCGCGACTTCGGCCAGCGTGGCCGTCTCCGCGGCATCGTCCAGACCTGATCGCGCGAGCATCAGGAATGTACGGACCAGGTCGTTCATGTCCCGCGCGGCGCGGGCGATGCGTTCAATCTGCTCTCGCTGGGCGTCATGCGGCTCGTTTTCGAGCAGAAGCTCGCACGACGTCGAGATGACCATGAGCGGCGTGCGCAGCTCGTGGCTGACGTCGCTGGTGAAGAGGCGCTCGCGTTCGATGGACCGGCGGAGCTGGCCGAGGGTCTTGTCGAAGGCGGCCGCCAGATGTCCGATCTCGTCGTGGGCATAGGACGGGGCCAGGGGGGCCGTGCGGGTGTCGAGCTGGTCGGGGTGGCGGACCTGTCCGGCGAGCCGTGCCACCGGCGCCATGACCTGCCGGGCCATGACCACGCCAAGGCCCCAGGACAGGACGATGCACAGCAGGAAGCCCGCCACGACCACCGAGAAGAGGATCTCCTCCCTGTCCTCAAATTCCCGCTGGTCCTGCAGGAGCATGTACCGCGCGCCGTTGGCCTCCAGGACATAGACGTAGGAGGCCTCGTCCTCCTCCTCGATCTCCGTGAATCCCTCGGGGAAATCCGCGAAACGTTCAGGGATCGGGTGGCCGGCCGAGTTGGAGGCGAAAAAGCGGGTCCGGGCGTCGAGCCGCGGCTCCCTGCCGGCCCTGATGTCCTCGTGGAGGACCATGTTGAGCTTGCCGCGCAGTTCTTTCGAGATGAGCTGATCTTCGACGAAATGGACCACGGCCACGATCCCCAGGGAAAAGGAGCCGCTGACGACCATCGTCATGAGCACGAAGGCGATGACGATGCGCCGGGAAAAGGGCAGCCTAGTAGTCATCGGCCGTCTCCGCCAGGCGGTACCCGATGCCGTGCACCGTGTGCAAGAGCGGCGAGCCGAAGGGTTTGTCCACGACCTGGCGCAGCTGGTGGATGTGGCTGCGCAGGCTGTCGCTGTCGGGGCAGTCGTCGCCCCAGAGTTCGCGCTCCAGTTCCTCGCGGCGGACCACGGCCGGGCTTTTGCGCATCAGGATCTCCAGCAGTTTCAGCCCGAAGGGATGCGGTTTGAGCGTTCTGCCCGCACGTCGCACATGCAGGGTTTCCACGTCGAAAGAGAGGTCCCCGACCCGGAGTTCATGACTTCGCCCCCCCCTGGTCCGGCGCAGCACGGCCTGGATGCGCGCGTGGAGTTCGGACAGGGCGAAGGGCTTGACGAGATAATCGTCGGCGCCGGTGCCGAACCCGTGGATGCGGTCGTCCAGGGTGTCGCGGGCCGTGAGCATGATGACCGGGACGTCGAGCCTGGCGTCCTCGCGCAACCGTCTGCAGATCTGGAAACCGTCGATGCCGGGCAGCATGACGTCCAGCACGATGAGATCGTAGGTCTGGGTCGCGGCCAGGTGCAGGCCCCCGAGCCCGTCCTGGGCGCAGTCGACGCTGTAGCCCTTGAGCTGGAGGTAATCGAGCACGTTGGCGAGGATGTCGGGGTTGTCTTCAACGATCAGGATGCGCATGGATGCGGGCCTTGGATTGGGGTTTCACGAATTTTTCACGCCACCACGACATTCGGCTCACGACCGGGCGGGTAGCACGGGGCAACACCATGGAGGAATGCACATGTCCCTTGCACGATATGCCCAGGTTCGCTTTTTGACCATCATCCTGGGCGCCTGGCTGGCCGTTTTTTCTCTGACACGCCTCGTCTTGCTGGCAAGTCATCTGGGCGATGTCAATGCCGGCGTGGTCGGCCTGCCGGGCATCTTCGGCCTCGGCCTGGTCCATGACCTGAGTTTCCTCAGCTACGCGGCGCTGCCCATGGCCCTGCATTTCGCCCTGTGCCCGGCACCGGTCTGGGAATCCGGGTGGCACAAGGGCCTGCTGCGCGGCCTGATGGGGGTCACCCTTTTCGTCATGCTCTTCACGGCCGTCTCGGAATGGCTGTTCTGGAACGAGTTCGGCGTGCGCTTCAACTTCATCGCCGTCG
>DPKT01000066.1 GCA_003542385.1 Desulfomicrobium sp. | reverse complement strand
GAGAACGGCCAGGACGGCGCCCCAGGCCATGTGCAGGGGCAGGATCAAGGCGGGGGCGGGCAGCGGCAGGATGGCCGGGATGGCCGCCGTGGCCGCCGCCGGAGGGTGGTCGGCGTCGAGGATCTGCATCAGGGCGGCCGAGATCAGTACGGCCAGGCCGAGTTTCATGGGAATGGCCATGGTGCCCCCCGCAAACAACAGGTCGCCGGCGGCTACGCCGAGCAGGCCGCCCACCGTGGCGATGAAGTGCCCGACGATGACCGACTTGGGCCGCGCCACGCGCAGGTAGGTGCAGGTGGCGCCGATGAAACAGGTGGCGGCCAGAGGGGGATAGAGGACGCCGACGCCCGTGGCCGAGCCGGCCAGGGCGATGAGGGCCAGGAATATCCCGCTTCCCAAGGAACCCCACAGGATGCGCGACAGGGAGATGACCCCCGGACGGTACACGTCCCGTCTGAATTCCCGCCTGTTTGGCCGGACCAGCCGTATCTCGATCATGGCGTCTCCCCGTCGTTGCGTCATTGCCGGTTGGCGCGGGCATGCGCATGTCCGTTTGAAGAGAGTGCCTGAAAGCGGACAAAAGGTTCGGACGAAGTTCTTGCGGGGGATCTAGTTGGCCCGGGGGAGGAGCAGGGCGTCCAGGTCGCAGGGGCGGTCGAGGATGCCGCTCTGCAGGGCCATGCCCATGACCTGGCGGGCCCTGGCGCTGTCCGGGGCGAGGTCGCGGAATGTCACGAAGCCGCGTTCGAGGACCAGGGCGGCCGCGTACTTGTTTACGCCGGTGAAACGGGCCTGGATGGCCGCGCTCTCCATGGGGTGCGCATGGGCGTAGTCCGCGGCGGCCAGGAGCAGCTTCAGGTAGCCGTCCAGCAGTTCCGGCTTGCCGCGCGCGAAATCGCTGCGGACGGCGAGAATGCAGCAGACATGGTCCGGCGCCAGGTCATGGGAGCGGATGAGGACGGTGCCCGTCCCGGCGTTTTCGGCCATGAGCCCCCAGGGTTCGGAGCAGAAGAAACCGTCCAGGTTTCTGCGGGCCAGGGGACGGGCCATGCAGGAGGGGCTGAGATAGACGGGACGGAAGGGCCTGCCCCCTGGCCCCAGGCCCAGGACGGATCGCAGCAGCATGCCGTGCGTGGACAGAGGGTGGGGCAGCCCCATGGTTGTCCCGGCAAGATCGCGGCCCGGGAAGCCGTGGCGGCCCTGGTCCCTGGTCATGGATTTCTGCATGGTGATGGCGCTGCCCTCGTGGTGCCCGTCGAGGGCCCATCTCAGGGGAACGCCCCGGTTGTGCAGGACCATGGTCAGGGGCGCCATCATCATGGCCGCGTCCAGTGCTTCGTTGACCATGGCCTTGGTCAGCTCCGACCAGGACGTGAACCTGCGCAGGCTGACATGAAAGGCGGCCTGGTCGTGACGCTGCTGGGCGATCATGGGGAGAAGGTGGTCGGAGATGGGAAGGCAGCCGACGCGGATGGTCTGCGCGTCATGGCCGGCAACGGCGCGCATCATCCTTTCGCGGGTATCGTGCAGACGGCGCTTGATGGTGCCCACGGGCACGCCCAGGGCCGAGGAAATGTCTTCGTAGGAGCGTCCAAGCAGGTAGCGTTGCACGGCTGCTTCCCGATAGACTCCCGGCAGGGAGGCGAGAAGGGAACGGATCATGTCGCGGGTCTGGAAGCGGGCGTAGTGTTCCCAGGGGTCCAGGTCGTCGGAGGGCAAGTCCTCGATGTTGTCCAGGTCGGAGGTCAGAATGTCCGGCGGGTGGGCGCGGAGCATGCGGCGGCAACTGTTGGTCACGATGCCGCGCAGCCAGGCGGGGAAGGCGTCGGGATTGCGCAGGCCGGTCAGATGCAGCCAGGCGGTCAGGAATGCGTCCTGCAGCGCGTCCTCGGCCAGGGTCGGATCGCGCAGCCGACGTACGGCCACGGCTTTGGCCATGTCGGAGAAACGGCGCACGAGTTCTTCGAAGGCGGTTCTGTTGCCGCCTCCGGCCGAACGAGCCAGTTCCTGATAGGTTTTCATGGCCGGCGGCTCCGCGAGCGTGAGGGAGGATGTTGCGATCCTAATACGTTTTTACCGGGATGCAAAGATGGCGTGAACTCGAGGCGGAAGGCCCAGCCGGGGGCAGCCTTGGGAGCACGCTGCGTGCGGTCTGCGGGGATGAAGGGCGAAAAAAAGCCCAGGCGAATGAGTTCGCCTGGGCCGGGAATTTCGGGAAAGATGGTATTGGGCCGGGCTTACGCCGCCTTGGTGGCCCTCACGCTCTGGGGCATCTGTACGCCCACGCCGTAGCGGCCGGAGTACAGGCCCTCCTGGGGCGCGCACCAGCGGACCATGCCGACGCAGTGGGTTTCGCCGAGACGCTGGGCGTTTTCCAAGCCGGGACGGAAGCGGATCTTGACGGGTTCCCCTTTGGTCAGGGGATGGTCAAGTTCGACCATCAGGCCTCCATCGCTGTAGTTGACGACTCGCGACGGGAAGGGGCCTTTGCCGCCGGCGTACAGTTCGATGCTGCACGGCTCCAGACTGGCTTTGCGGGGGGCGCTTCGTTTTTCGGTCATGGCGTGTCTCCTTCCGGTTCGACGAAAAAAACGGCTGTCTTACATATATGTCAGGCATGGATTCTTGTCCAGATTCGTATGACAAATATTTTGCCGTGTCGTGATGGAGCCGCATATTCGGCGCTGCAGTCGGCTGCCGGTGGGATGATGTTCGGGCCGCGCCTGGGCGGTGCGTCATGTTCAGGCGGGGGGAGCGAGATCGCGCATGAGGCGGACCACGGCCAGCTCCTTGGCCTTGGCCTCCACGTCCACGGTCATGGTGCGGCCCAGCCAGCAGGCCGGGAAATCCGCGGGGTCGATGTAGTCTGCATGGGGCTTGGGCTTGTTCTTCCATCCTTCACGGGGCGAGGAGACGTGGCAGTACTGTTCCCGTCCCTTCCAGGTGGCGGCGGCCAATGTCGTGGCCTCGGCCTCGTCCAGGCCGTCCGGGTTGCAGCGGTGGTGATGGACGTCATAGACCAGCGGCAGGCCGAGTTCCCCGCACACGGGCAGCAGGTCGCGCACGGAGTAGGTCACGTCGTCGTTCTCCAGGGTCAGGCGGGAGGACACGCCTTCGGGCAGGTCCCGGACCACGGCGGCCAGGCG
The DNA here is from genome assembly GCA_003542385.1 of Desulfomicrobium sp. Lineage (GTDB taxonomy): Bacteria > Desulfobacterota > Desulfovibrionia > Desulfovibrionales > Desulfomicrobiaceae > Desulfomicrobium. Next base: position 1,130 of record DPKT01000066.1, on the reverse strand, counting down.
TTTCAGGGCGGCCGTCTTGTCGCCGTAGGCCCCGCCGGCGTGGATGTTGATGACGTCGGCCCCGGTCAGGTCCGCCAGGAAGGCCTGGTAATCCAGTTCCCGCACGGAGCTTTCGATGACGTGGGCGTGGGGCGAGGACAGGACCACGAACTGGTCCGGGTGGAAGCTCAGGCGGACGTCGCGGGCCCGCGCGAAGTCCCTGACATCGGCCATGTTGCGGGCGATGGCCCCGGCATCGGGCAGGTCCTCAAGATTGTAGCCGACCTCGGGGTGGGTCATGCGCGGGAAGAGGGGCGACATGATGCGGAAGGCCCCGATGCCGAGCCGGTGCGCCGTCCTGACGGCCAGGAGCAGGTTTTGGGCGTTGTGCAGGCAGACGGCCGAAGCCTTGGCCAAGGCGTCGCGGCGGCTCAGGGCCGAGAGGGCCTTGGCCGTGGTGGTGCGGAAGGTCACGGGTTCGGCCACGAAAAGGCAGCACAGTCCGAAGCGCATACTCGTCCTTGAGGAAGCAGGTTGAAGTTTGGAAGATTCATAACGACTCATCATTTCGAAACCGTTCACACATCAATTCTGGCAAGGCGAGAGCCGATTTTGGAGGGCGAAGTGTAGCCGTCTCCATGAGCCCTGCAAAATCGGTGAGCAACGCAGTCCAGAACGGATTGTAAACGGACGCCTAGATGGTGATGACTTTGTCGGCGAGGTGCTGGCTGGTGACCACGTCGAGCATGTTGGTGACCTGGCCGACTTCTTTGCGGTCCATGAGCTGGAAGAATTCGAGGCAGGTGCCGCAGACCAGGATGGACACGCCGGCGGCTTCAAGGCTTCTGAGCTTTTCGATGGCCGGGTTGGCGGCCGTGGCCAGCTTCACGCCGCCGTTGACCATGATGATGCGCCACAGGGCGTCGCCNNGGTGTTGACGCGGTCCATGACCCGCATGAGGGCGTCGCGCCGCGCCCTCTCCTCGCCGCTCGGCTCCAGGAAGGACAGCTGGCGTTGTCCCGCCGGGGCGAGGTCCAGCAGGATCACCCCGGCCTTCTGGTACTTGTAGCCGGGCTTGTGGATCTCGCGCAGGGTCTGCAGGGCCGGCCCGTGCAGGACCAGGGTGTCGGCCGTGGGCGCGGGCAGGGCGC
>DPKT01000319.1 GCA_003542385.1 Desulfomicrobium sp. | reverse complement strand
GAGCGACCGCGAGTCCGGCCCCTCGGGCATCCCCGGAGCCGTTTGGAAGGATCCCGAGCATGTCGACGAATGGTCTTCCGAGCTGTCGAAGGACAAGCCAGTGGTCATTTATTGCGTGCGCGGCGGCTCCGTCAGCGCATCGGTGCAGTCCGCGCTGAAAGCAAAGGATTTCGAGGTCAGGTTCGTCGAAGGCGGGCTGGCGGCGTGGGACGCTCAGGGTTCCGGGAAAGGTGAGTGAGATGGCCAGTGGCAATGACGTGAATTGGCTCCTGTGCATCCACAACATTCCCCCCAAGCCGGCGTACCTGAGGGCCAAGGCGGCGCGCAGACTGGCGGCTCTCGGCGCCGTGGCGCTCAAAAACGCAGTCTATGTGCTCCCGGAAGGGGAACGTCAGCGTGACGGCCTGACCTGGCTGGCCCGGGAGATCGAAGACGGGGGGGGCAGGGCCTATGTCTGCAACGCCCGGTTCGACGTGGCCGGGGGCGGAATCGACGACGGGCACATCAGGAAGCTCTTCGTCGAGGCTCGTGAAGGGGATTATCGCGGTCTTGGCGCCGAGTTCATGCCCCTCTTCGAAGGGCTGGGAGAGCCGCACGCCGCTGACGCCCCTCAAGCTCCCGACGTGCAGGCCTGGGTCAATCAACTCCGCGCCCGCTACGACGCCATCAGGGCCATCGACTATTTCGGCTCTCCCGCCCGGGAAGTCGTCGAGGGCATCCTGGCCGGCGCGGGCCGCTGGCTGCGCATGAACGCCCTGGCCGCCGAACCTGACGGCGCAACCATCGACCCCGGCCTGTACCAGGGACGGATCTGGGTCACCCGGCCCAGCGTGCATGTGGATCGCATAGCTTCGGCCTGGTTCGTGCGCCGCTTCATCGATTCCGAAGCGGCCTTCCGTTTCGACGCCAAGGTCCAGAGTCCCAGGGACGTGCGTTTCGACATGACCGAGGCCGAGTTCACCCATGAGGGCAGCCTGTGCACCTTCGAGGTCATGGTCCGCCGCTTCGGGTTCGAATCCGATCCGACCCTGTCGGCATTGAGCCAGGTCATCCATGACATCGACCTGGACGAGTCGGCCCCCGTCCGACCGGAATCCGCCGGGGTGGCGGCGCTTTTGAACGGCATCTGCCTGTGCACGGACAACGACTACGAGCGGGTCGAGCAGGGCAGCCGCCTGCTGGATAGGCTTTTCGAACATTTCGACCGGACCTGCGGTCGAATGACCAGGGAGAAATCATGAACCAACCGACTCTTTCCGAGGCATTCCGGACATGGCTGCGCATCGGTTGCCTGGGTTTCGGCGGGCCCGCCGGACAGATCGCCATGATGCACAAGACCGTGGTCGAGGAGAAGAAGTGGGTCAGCAACGAGCGCTTCCTGCACGCCCTCAACTACTGCCATTTCCTGCCGGGACCCGAGGCCCAGCAGCTGGCGACCTACATCGGCTGGCTGACGCACCGCACCCTCGGCGGGCTCATGGCCGGCGGGCTCTTCGTGCTGCCCGGGTTCTTCGTCATCCTGCTCCTGAGCGCCCTGTACGCCGCCTACCGCGAGGTTCCGGCCGTGGACGCCCTGTTCTACGGCCTGAAGCCCGCCGTGCTGGCCATCGTCATCGGCGCATTGCTGCGCATGGGCTCCAAATCCCTCAAGTCCCGCTTCGCCTTGGCCCTGGCCGCGACCGCCTTCGTGGCCTTGTTCGCCTTTGGCGTGCCGTTCCCCGTGGTGGTCTTCAGTGCGGCCCTGATCGGCTGGGTCCGGTCGCGTGGACCGGCGGAGCAGGTCTGCAGCGTGGCCTGCGGGGATGAGGAGGTGGTGCCCGAGCACGCCAGGCCAAGTGCCGCGCGCTCCCTCCGGGTCCTGGCCACATGGCTTCCCCTGTGGCTCGGTCCGGTCCTGCTCACGGGCCTCCTGCTCGGCTGGGACAACGTGTACGCGCGGCTGGCCGTGTTCTTCAGCAAGATGGCCGTGGTCACCTTCGGCGGGGCCTACGCCGTGCTGAGCTATGTGACCCAGCAGGCGGTGGAGCACTACGCCTGGCTGACCCCGGCGGACATGATCAGCGGCCTGGCCCTGGCCGAGACGACGCCCGGCCCCCTCATCCTGGTCCTCGAATATGTCGGCTTCATGGCAGCCTACGCCAGCCCAGGCAGCCTGCATCCCTTCGTCGCCGGAGCTCTGGGCGCGGCCCTGACGGTCTGGGTGACTTTTGCGCCGTGCTTCCTGTGGATATTCCTCGGCGCGCCCTACATGGAGGCCGTGCGGGCCAACCGCAGTCTCTCCGCCGCCCTGTCCGGCGTCACGGCGGCGGTGGTCGGGGTCATTTTGAACCTGTTCGTGTGGTTCGGGTTGCACACGCTCTTCGGCCAGGTGGGCTCGTGGCATGGTCCCCTGGGGCTGCGCCTGCCGGTTCCCGCCCTGTCCAGCCTGGATTTCTGGGCCCTGGCCCTGGCGGCGGCCGCGACCCTGGCCATGACCCGTTTCAAGCTCGGCATGGGCGCGACCCTGGCCGGATGCGCGGGGCTGGGCTGGATAGTCAGGATGGCGCTCTGAAATTTTTTCTGAATGAGACTCAACAAGAATCGGAGAACACCATGAACCAACATATAGATCAGAATGACATCGTGCTGCTGCGACAGGCGGGCATGAACGAGGAAGACCTGGGCCACAGCCTGGCCGTGGCCGAGCGTGCGCTCGACATCGTCGGGCGTACCGGCGCGGCTCTCGACATGAACTTCATCGCCCGCGGCGCGCTCTTTCACGACCTGGGCAAGGTCCGCACCCACGGCATCGAGCATGGTGAGATCGGGGCCGCCCTGGGGGCCGAGCTTGGTCTGCCGGAGGACATCCAGGCCATCATGAAAAAGCACATCCGTGGCGGCATGACCCGCGCCGAAGCCCTGGAACTGGGGCTGCCCGACATCGATTACACCCTGCACCGGCTGGAGGAGCGCATCATCATCTACGCCGACCGCCTGGTGGACATCATCGGCGACGGGGTGGAGCCCGACCCGATCAAGGCCGAAGAGCGGTTCGTCGAAATCCTGACGACCATCGTGCGCTACGGCAAGAACGAGACGACCCTGAACCGGTATCTGCGCTACCATGATGAGATTCAGGGGCTCATCGGCGCGCGGCCATGAAACTCTCGCCCTTCCGACTGCTCTGCCTGACCGGGTTCTTGGCCATCTTCGGCACGACCATGGCCAAGAACCCGGTCCTGCCCTTTTTCGCCGAATCCCTGGGGGCCGACGCCAGGGCCATCGGGCTGGTGGCATCCCTCTCGCCTCTGGCCGGCGTATTGGTCAGCCTGCCCGCCGGGATGCTGTCCGACCGCATCGGCCGGGGCAGGCTGCTGCGCCTGGCCGGGCTTTTCTTCGCCCTGAGCCCGCTCGGGTACCTGTGGGCCGGGACGGTCTGGGAGCTGGCCCTGGTGCGTTTCATCCACGGCCTGGCAACGGGGATCTTCATGCCCGTGGCCATGGCCATGGTCGCGGACATGCACGCCGCAAGCAGGGGCGAGCGGCTGGGGCTCATGTCCTCGGTCACGCAGTTGGGCCGGTTCCTGGCGCCACTGGCCGGAGGAGCCCTTCTCGGCCTGGGCGGCTTCCTCCCCGGCAAGGACGGGTTCACGTGGGTCTACGCGTGCTGTCTGGTTCTTGGCGTGGGCGCGGCCGTCCTCGTCTTCCGGCTTCCGGACGCAACACCCAAAGCCCGTGCGGCGGCCGTCGGGACTCCGTCGGCCCTCCTCGGGGCGGTCCTGCGCAACAGGCCCGTGCTCCTCGGCTGCCTCGTTGAAGCGGCCGCGCTCTTCGCCTTCGGGACGTTCGAGGCGTTTTTCCCGCGCCATGTCCGGGACGCGGGCTTCGGGCCCCACTGGGCCGGAGCGTTCATGGCCGCGCAGGTCCTGACCGTGGCCCTGAGCAAGCCGCTGTTCGGCAGGCTTTCGGACCGCCGGGGACGGGAGGGGCAGATCGTCGTCGGCGCCCTGGCCATGGCTGCGGCCATGTTCGCCATGGGCCGGGCCGGGAGCCTTGTCTGGCTGGGAGCGGTCAGCCTGGCGCTGGGTCTGTCCCTGTCGCTGACCCTGGCGGCCAGTTCGGCCTTCATCGCCGACGCGAGCCCGGCCCACACGCGAGGCACGGCCATGGGGCTTCTGGGGAGCATCATGGACATCGGCCATTCCACTGGGCCGCTGGTGGCGGGCATGATCATTTCCGGCTTCGGCAACCCCGCCGGATTCTTCTGTTCCGGCCTGATCGTCGTGGTCGCGGTAAGCGTCTTCGCCATCCATGGGCTCGGAACTGCGAAAGCCGATCGGACGTCGTGACTGTCGTTTCGCCGCCGATTCCATGCGGCTGAGAACCGCAGGGCCGAAGTGGATGCATCCTCTCGCCCGTGATGCGCATCAATTGAGAACCACATGGAATATATCGTCATCTGTCTGGCCAGCCTGGCCGTTTCCGGGCTGACCCTCTTTTCGGGCTTTGGCCTCGGCACCGTGCTGACCCCGGTCATGGCCCTCTTCTTCCCCATCGAGACGGCCGTGGCCGTGACCGCGGTGGTGCATTTCGCCAACAACCTCTTCAAGCTGTCCCTCTTCGGGCGGCAGGCCGACTGGGGTGTGACCCTGCGCTTCGGGCTGCCCGCACTGGTCGCGAGTTTCGCCGGGGCCTGGGTGCTCGTGAAGGTGTCCGGGCTTGAGCCGCTCTTCTCCTACTCCCTGGCCGGGGGCGAGTTTTTCGTCACGCCGGTCAAACTGCTGGTGGGCGTCCTGATCGTCTTTTTCGCCGTCCTCGAACTGCGGGGCGGGAAGAAGCAGGCCATCCCCGCCTCCTGGCTGCCCGTCGGCGGCGTGGTCAGCGGCTTCTTCGGCGGCCTGTCGGGCAACCAGGGCGCCTTCCGCAGCGCCTTTCTGCTCGGCGCGGGCCTGGGCAAGGAGGCCTTCATCGCCACGGGCGTGGTCCTGGCCTGCATCGTCGACGTGACACGTCTCGGTGTCTACGCCGGCATGGCCGGCTCGCACATGATCACCGAAAACGCCGGCCTCGTGGTCGCGGCCAGCCTCTCGGCCTTCCTGGGCGTGCACTTCAGCCGAAAGGTGCTGAAGAAGATCACCATCCAGACCGTGCGCGTGCTGGTCGGCGTGATGCTCCTGCTGCTGGGCGGGGGGCTGGTGGCGGGGGTGATATAGGTCTGAAATAATCCGGGATGTTTGAGCAACTTGTGGACACGGTTCGATTTCTTCGGGGAATGCCTCCAGCCCCGAGGAAGAGGGGGGCTCCTTCTCTCACTCTTTTTTTGCGGAGATGGGACTCGTGAACGGCATGGCCAGCATCCTGGCCAGGGACCGGTATCTGGCGTCCCTGAAGATGTTCAGGCCAATCGGCATGTTCTCGTGGCCCCCGGCGGGCTGATCCTGATAGGTCGCGAAGAGGCGGTCCCACCAGGGGAAGCAGAAGCCGAAGTTGCGGTTCATCTCCCTGCCGTCGGTGGAGTGGTGGATGCGGTGCATGTCCGGGGTGACCAGGAAACGCCGCACGGCCCTGTCCGCAGTCAGGGGCAGGAAGAGGTTGGCGTGGTTGAACATGGCCGCGCTGTTCAGGATGGTCTCGAAAGCCAATACGGCCGCGGGCGGCGGGGCCAGCAGGGCCACCAGGGCGAGCTTGAAGGCCATGGAGGCGATGATTTCCACGGGGTGGAAACGCACGCCCGTCGAGAAGTCGAAGAAGGTGTCGGCGTGGTGCATGCGGTGCACCCGCCACAGGGGCCGCCAGGCGTGGAAGGCCCGGTGCTGTGCGTACATGGCCAGGTCGAGGATGAGGATGGACAGGGCGATCTCCATGGCCAAGTTCAGCCCGAGGGCGGGGAAGAGGCCCAGGTCCGCTTCACGCATCGTCGCCGCCAGGGCCATGGGCGCCACGGGGAAAAGGAGCCGGACAAGCATCGACGACACAGCCACCACGCCCAGGTTGCCCACCCACCTGAACGTTCTTCCCGCCTCGGGCGCTCTGCGCGGGCGCATCGCCTCCAGGGCGGCCAGCAGAGCGCCGGTCAACACGAAGGCGCCGAGCCTGATGACGTTTCCGGTATCCATGGAACTCCTGCCGCGGGTCTGAGCCGGGGCGCAATCGGCTGCATATCCCGCGATCATCCGACCCTACACGGTTCGGGCGTATCTTTCCAGGGGAGGTTCGTCGGCTGATTGTGGTGCTTCACCGGCTTTCAGCCTTGACAGGAATGCGGGCCTGGTTAAGAAGTGAGTTATTGATCACTTATTTTGAGGGGCTGCGCATGACACAGGTTCCCAAATATCTCTCGGCCGAGGAGCGGCGGGCCATGACGGTCAAGACCGTGCTGGAGCTGGCCGCCGTCCGTAACCCTGCCGATATCACGACCATGGCCATCGCCGCGCACATGGGGCTGTCCCAGGCCGCCGTGTTCCGGCATTTCGCCACCAAGGACGAGGTCTGGCAGGCGGTCATGGACTGGGTCTCCGTCGAGCTTCTTTCCCGGGTTCAGGCGGCAGCCGACGGGGCGGCGGGACCGCTGGCCGCCCTTGAGGCCGTTTTCGCCGCCCACGTCGGCTTTGCGGCGGAGTACCCGGGCGTGCCGCGCACGCTTTTCGCCGAGTTGCAGCGCACCGAGCCGACCCCGGCCAAGAAAGCCCTGGAGGAGTTGCTGAACCGCTACGGCGAAATTCTTGCCGCGCTGCTGGAGCAGGGAAAGCGGGAAGGGGAGGTGGACGAGGGCGTCGACGTGCCCGTGGCCGTAGCCATGTTCATCGGGTCCATCCAGGGCCTGGTCATCAAGTCCTTTCTCGAGGGCGACATGGGGCACGCCTCGAAGACGGCGGCTCGGACCTTCGGGCTCTACCGGCGGGCCGTCGGGAGGTTGCCATGATACGCACCACTTCGCGCAAGACCTTTTTTCTGACCGCCATCCTGGTACTCCTGGCTGCGGCCTTTCTGTATGCCGCAATGCGCTCGGGCCCCCTGGCCCCCGTGCCCGTGGTCGTGGCCGAGGTGAAGGACATGGCCGTTACGCCGTCCCTTTTCGGCATCGGCACCGTGGAGGCGCGCTTCACGCACGCCATCGGACCCACCGCGGCCGGCCGGGTGAGGGCCCTGTCCGTGCACGTGGGCGACAGGGTCGAGGCCGG